>NZ_MAOG01000131.1:0-6924 GCF_001884205.1 Bacillus sp. NH11B
ATGTTCTTGTTGTGGATATCAAAACAAAGACGTTAAAAATCTAAACCTACGTAAATGGGACTGCCCTTCTTGCCTTACACACCATGATAGGGATATTAACGCAAGTATCAATCTAAAAAATGAAGCGATAAGGCTTCTAACCGCAAGGACTGTGGAGATAGCCTAATAAATTAGAGTTCGATAGAACTCTTTACTTAGGAATCCCCCTCTTCTAAACGAAGTGAAAGTGGGGGTAGTTCAAACAAAATAAAAGAGCACCCATAATCGATAGGTGCTCAAATATATGAAGTGGGGCAACCCCATACTCCAATATATGCTTGTCCTTATTAAAAGGTGCAAAATAAAAAGAGTACCCGTCATTAGGTACCCTTCAACAAATAAGTATGGCGCCCCAAGTTTCACCTCATATGATAACTCGTCCCACGAATTCATCATATGCTTGTCTTATTAGAATGTTCACTGATTTAATGTGTAATTTATATATAACAAAGAAAAAAGCACCCATTTTGGATGCTTAATGTATACTAATATTAATATTGAATAGCTCTATTGATAGACTTTCTAGAACAATGAATATACTAGCTGAAGCTGATCTATATCCAATATTATTTCCTGTAACATTAATAGTAATCTCCGCTAAATGGGTTTGCACATCATCTTTTTCAAAAATTTTATCTTCAACCTTTTCAATTATTGCTACATTATCTACTTCTTTAAAAGTTTTCAGCAATTTTGTTTCTAATAAAGTAAAATCAAAATTTTCATTTTTAACTACATCAAATTTAATCTTCATTTTTCTTTCCCCATTTTTAACCAGTTAATATATTGACATTAGTATAATTATATATACTTTTATTACATAATTCAAAAGTTATGTTTTATAAAACTCCCCATAGTTCACATATTTAATAGAGAGAAATAAAAAAACAAATGGCAAAAGTTCCTCTTCAAAGGTCAAGATAACTCTCAACCTTCTCCAAGTCACCGCAACACTATATATTAGCTACACGCTTCACATTTGGTTAGTTCGGTGACTGGGAGAAGACTAAGAATCTTCTCGTTTATACTCCGTAGAGTCGGCTCAATACTTCGGCTACTTAATGTCATTTTCACCTTTGCAGACCAATATCGAATTATAAAGGATTAATATCAAGACGTATATATTTCTTCCGACGCCTTGTCTGAACCAATACACTAGAGGGACGGAAGGGGAATGTTTCCGCTGTATTGGCTCAAACAAAGAGCGAAAGCTCTCTGCTCTCATTTTGGTCATTAATAAGAATCGTGAGTAATTACTAATGAACGAGATTACGCATACATTTTTAGAATTTTAGAACGCAAGTGTCACTCAATCATGAGCAACCACCCCCATTCCATTTTCAAGAAACGACATATCAGAGAAATAGACTTATATTTATTATCAACCCAGAGGACGCATTCCGAGCTGAATGATAAATATAAATAATTTCGGGAAGCTCTTATTCCCTCTAGCCTCCGCGTCACCGAGTAACGTTATTATAATGGGAACGCTATCCCCAAAACGTATTCTCTTTTCAAAGAACTGTTTATGGAAATAGCTTATAATTTTCACGTTTTTATTTAGTCCCCCAAAAAGTTCGCATTTTGTTCGCGGTTTTTAGATTATCCCTAATGCTGTAGCAATCAATTTAACCGCACTCTGCTTCTTCTCATAGAAATATGTCTTCTTGAGTAGTAGATCATGATAAACGTCTGAATCCTTTACTCTCTCGTTTGTCAGAAACTCACGCTCAACGATTTTACGCTCGTCTTCATCTAATAGGTTGTTAAGCGCCTTCTCTACCTGCTGCACCTTCCATTTACTTGTATTCCTTGAATCACGTAACCCAGGGAATAAACTGATTCCTTCCTGCTCCACTTCATTACTGAATCGCATCTTGAGTGCTCTGTATTCCTTTAATACGCTCACTACTTCCTTTTGTACTTTCTTATCATCGATAGCTGGTAATAAAGTTAATTGTCTCTCCATGAAGGAATCCCCCTATTTCTGAATTTGTAATTTTAACATTACATAAGGTACGTGAAATTTTAATATCTCATTGTTGAATAAGGGAACGACGGTTAGTAAGTAGCCCCACCATCTACTCGCCATCGTTCCGCTATCCATTAAGCCTTTAATAATTTACGTTTCTTGTTGTTCATTTTCTCTTTCGCTGCTTCAATGTCATTCGCTACCTTTTTATGGTCCTGATCAAATTGAATCATGCTATCTATTACCGGTGTGAATCCTTGCTCATCAATGTATTGTAAGTAATCAACTGGCGCTCTTTCTGTCTGATCTACCAGGTACCCGTAAATATCAAAGTCTGCTCTTGGTATAGACTTCTTAGCCTTCGGTTGATGAGACATCCTTACATAAAATTGAATGACTGTTAGTGGTACCAAGAAGACTGACTTATCCTTGCTGAATTCAATAAGAAAGAAGCAAACCGCTCCGATCCTCTCTGCTTTTTCCAAGTAATCTAATTGGTGCTGCGCAATGTTTTTTAACGAATTTACCGAAAGAATTCTCCTTCCTCAAGCGTGTGAAGGGAGATAGCCCAACGGTAGGTGGGAGATGAATTCCGGTTTGGCATAGCCAAAAACTTTTGATAAACTAGCTATATGAAGTTCTTTGATAACTTGATATATGAGGTTGCAGGAAGAAAATAGAGTGCGAAAACCAAGCCATTCGGTTCCTGTATAAAATATCAACCGTACCAAAAGAGCATCCAAACGTTGGACATCTAGGGGTGGAACACCCCGAAGTAACGCTCAGGGAGATGAAAGGTTACTTTCGTCGTGGAACTGAGAAGCTCCCACTTCAAGCTTAGCTAAGTGGCGAGTAGTTCACATCAAATCTATTTATCTCATTTGTAGACTTCGCCTCAAACGCTATAGCTCGTCCTTTATACACGCCGTCATAGTCTACTGTACTTTTAGATTCGTAATAACCATCTTTCACACGGCCATAGACCATCTTTAATACCTTTACAGGAGTCTGACGCTTGTTTATAAGCGCCACTCCCGCTCTTTGATACATTTCATTCGATAGATTGATAAGCTTTTCAAAAGCCATTCCACGGTTACCTTGTCCCATTTTTATTCCTCCATTTCTTTCTTGCAGCCTTCAAGAAAATCAATAACTTCCTGAACATGCTCCCTTGTTGTCATACTTTCCATTACGTATCCTGCATCGTTATAAACATTAACCTTATTTCCTGTAAACTCCATTCCGCACATTCCGTCTGCACCTAATAGCTTTACTTTATCTTCCACTCTGCCAACCTCGCTTTCTATTAAAATGATTATTTTGTTTAGTTTTCTTTCCAACTCTCACCCTTACGAAAATGAATATTCCATGCTTGTTGTCGTGTAAAACCTATATCTTGCAGCCCTTTTATATTTTGGGGCTCTTCAAATGTGCAAGGAACACTTATTTCTCTACTAAAATCAAAACCAGATTCAACTGTTTCATCAGAAGAAATATCGATTTCTTGAATACCACCCTGTATTTCCACACTTTCTCCTTCAGCTGTTTGTATAAAGTATTTAACACCTTCTAAATTCAGGCCCATATCCATTCCCCTTTTCTACAAAATGAAATTTTTATAATCCTAATTAGATAAAAACAACATAAATTTTAATGAGACTGGATATTTATTAGCGGTTAGGAGCGCCTTGGTCAAGCGTTCCTTTTTTGTGTGTACAAAATAGCGTTTTTGTTAAAATTTCACTTCAATATACTTCATTTATGATATATAATGATAATTGAAAACCAAAACTTTCATTTTAGAAAAGTCCTTACGTTTATGTGAGGGCTTTTTTACATTCAAATAAGGATGTTATTTAAATTTTACAAAACCTATCTTTACCAAAATAGATTCAGAATTACCCATTTAGCATAATATAATCCTTTTAAACATTTTAAATTTATAATTAGTAATGGAGGCATTAAAATGGGAAGCATCCCAAAATTACCATCACAACAATCATCCCTAAAAAACCAAATTAATTCTAACAATCACCAACGAACGAATAAAAAACTAAGACGTCGTCTTTTACTAGCGCTAGCTTTTATGCTACCTATTGTTATTTCCGCCCAAATCTCCCTTTATAAGCAGGAGCAAATGATTAAGAAAAAACAAATTATACTTAATAATGAAAAACAAAAATTATCTTATTTAAAGAACGTTGGACACTATCTTGAAAATGATATTAAAACTTTAACAGAGAGTGAAGAAGGTATTTTACAGTTCGGAAGAAAGTTGTATGGGTTTTCCAAGGCTGATGAAACTATATTTCTAATAGCTAAATAGCTTTTCGATATATAAGCAATTATCATTAATCAATGAGCAATTTAATGATAATCGCTTATTATCAACATCCCATTAAATAACTATTTTGTTAATATTTTAAATATCCAATTTCCTTTTTCGAATAATCTTTTTTATATCGCACATACTATCTCTAAGCCGATCTTTCCCCGGCTGCACTCTTTCAAAACGGAAAGCGCTCCTCCGTGCCGTGCAAGAACATGGCGGGCAACTTAATCAGTTGCCTGCTGTTTTTGTGTATAATCGTAAAAATTCTTGTGCAGTTGCGATAGGTAAGACTTTGAAGTTATCTCCATCTTCTCCCCCGCTTAACACTGTACGTGCGACTTTCATCGCATACAGCGCCCCATCTTATTCTGCTATACTAAAGCAACTAGATTACAAACAATGTTGTACTCACCAACGTATTAATTCCCCTTTCTTACGAAAAGTCCCATCATCTTACTCGATCCTATGAGTTACATCTAGTTAATTTAGTTTTCAAAGAACAAGACTAGAGACTATCCCTCCACATTCGTTACATGTTTCGTCGGTACTGTGTCCCCACCTTCACAAGAATGAAGCAATTTCGGTTCGTTAGAACCTTATATGCATCTGTCCGCTAGTAGGCGTTGGTGACAGTTTCTTGCTTACCACGTTCCGATTGACCTAGCTATACATATATCCTTAGGTGCTTGCTGTAAGCCTGTTATCTTTACATCATCATCGTTAGATGTTCCGAATTTCATATCCTTTAATCTTACTTTTCGGTAGATAACATCGTCATTGACGACATACATATTTCTTATGTATTAATAATTTAGACCCGTATATTCGCAAGTTCGCCAGTCCGTTATTTTAGACATTCTCACCATAGATGTTTTGTAGCATCCCGACCTATCCATTACCATATGATTTCTCACTTAGGTTTTGTTCAGCCGACTTCACCTAGCTTCATACAATTTGTGACTACTATCACTCCTTGCATGTAGGAATATTAGATAAGTAGTTTCAGCTCAACCTGACGGCTTTCATTCCTACTTTCAGTCAATCAGTTGTTGTTATCAAATTGATGACCCTCCCATTTCGTGTTTACACACTTATAAGGAAACGTGTCGCGCAAAGGATTATTTTGTTAGGTTTTCTAACAACCTTCATTTTAAAATTTTCAGATCCAGATGCACATCTAGACTCATAAACCATATGCTAATTTAAATAATTTCTAAGAAAGCAGGTGAAAACTATGCCATCTGTTGTTGGAAATCTGGTTGTACAAAATAGTAACGGTTCTTTCAACTTAGGTGATTTTTATAACGTGTCTCCAAAGGAAAATACAAAAGCTTATAATGGTTCAGGTTCATCAAGCGTTGCTTTTGTTGTCAATACATTTAGCGGTGTTAGTGCAACAAACACATTCGATTCTGATGTTGCAGACCAAAACCAAGTTGGGACAGTCTAGAATTGTTCATTTCCCTCTACCTCCCTGGATAAAACTCAATATTCCGTCAATAATGTTGGTAGGCTGTTAGCCAGAATTCATTTAAAGTAGTTTTCTCTGTATCTCCTTGTAGGGAGCAGTTAGCTTTTGCTAGCTGCTCTTATTTTCTGTAATTGGTTACATTTACCTGATGTTTTTAACGTAATATTACGTTACGATATAAAAGAATAAAATATATTGAGCTGTTATACCATTACCCTAGGAAACTAGGGGTTTTTTTTCTACAAAATGAAATTTTTGTTTAGTTTTCTAATTCGACCACAACAGATGGAGTATCATTCGACCAAACTGTTTCTTTCTCCATGTAAATTTCCTCTAACGTTTTATAAAAAGGGAATCCAATACATTCCGCTCCTTATAAATAACTCTTCAATAGTTGTTTACGATTCTTCAATTCTTCCAAAGTTTGTTTTGTCTTCCTCTTCTCGCTATCTAATCCGACCAAATGGTACTGTAGTTTATGAATCTCACTCTCTACCGTTTTAATTTCGCTTTGCACCTGCACCGCGGTTTCTTTTCTCATTACTTACCTCCTTTAGTTCCTGCTAATAATTGCGTTACTTCATAAACACTGTTCTCCATTGCTCGCATTACTCCTCATCTCCTTTTAGTAATTCGAATAACTCCTGCTCACTCATTTCATAAAGCTGACGTCCTGTATCTTCTTCCTTGTAAATCCCTTTGTGTAATAAGACGTCGATGAAAATTTGCTTCCTGTCCATGTTTCCTCCTAGCTTGTCTGTTTCGCTCTTTTTCTTTGGTGACTTGAATACGTGTTTTCTAATATTTTTATAAAGAATAGCCTCAGCGTTTATGAAGTCTTTAAACAAACTAATCACTGAACCACTTCTTTCATTCTCGAATCGAGACACGAAAACAACTTAGTTTGTAGGAAAAAACTGTTATTTTTCATTTCCGGTCATGCCCCGATTCCAAAATAAAGAGCCGCTCAAACGAGCGACTCTAAGCCTTTATTCTTATCTAACATCAAAATGTTCTTCTTTCACCCATGCGTTTGGTCCAATATCAATCCAACCATCTTTGCGAGAGTAAATGTCATACGGAAGAGAACCATCCATTCTGCCTAAGTAG
>NZ_MAOG01000132.1:0-145366 GCF_001884205.1 Bacillus sp. NH11B
CGGAATTACCGAACAAACCAGAAGTAGAAGAGAAACCGGAATTACCGAACAAACCAGAAGTAGAAGAGAAACTGGAATTACCGAACAAACCAGAAGTAGAAGAGAAATCGGAATTACCGAACAAACCAGAAGTAGAAGAGAAACCGGAATTACCGAACAAACCAGAAGCTCAAGGTAAAGTAGAAGTACAAAACAAACAAGAAGCACAAAGCAAATCTGAAGTACCATCTAGTAAAGAAAGTAATAAGCAATCAAAGTTACTTCCTCAAACAGGTGGAGCAGCAACTGAGTCTACTTCTATTATTGCAGGTATGTGCGCATTAATTTTGGGATCGAGATTGTTTAGACGCAAAAAAAATTAATGACGAGAGTTAGTTCGGAAACAAAATGTATGTGAAGAAGCGGAGACTATGGGTCTCCGCTTTTTATTATTTTTGTACACAGCAATCTGGATAAAACGTATTGCTGAAAGATTTTAATAACATGCTTTTCGTTTTAATTCATATTTTTTACAAACGCGTGTTTTATTTTTTTGCGAAATCGGGTGATTAGCGTAATGATAATAATACCGAAGAGAATTTTCCAAATGTGTTGTTCAAGTACTAGGAAAATATTGTCTAAGTTTTCCCCTAACCAGTAACCACCGATTAAGAAGAATGATACCCAAAATAGGGCGCCTGAATAAATTGTCATCGCAAAGCGGCGAAACGGTAAGTTGATAATTCCTGCAAAGTAGCCTGTGAAGTGGCGAACGCCTGGAATGAAAAAAGCGATAAAGATTAGAAAATATCCGTATGTCTCAAACCACATTTTCGTTAAATTAATTTTCCGTTCTGTTAAAAATACATATTTCCCGTATTTCTGAATGAAAGGCATACCGAGCTTATTTCCTAAAAAGTATTGGAATGTCATACCTAGGCTTGTCCCAATAAAAGATAAAATAATTAAAATTGGTAAACTCAAATCACCTTGATGTGATAAGAATCCTGCATAGGCTAATGTTGGCTCTCCTGGAAATGGAAGAGCGATATATTCTAAAAGTAATCCAACGAGTACTACATAATACCCATATTGCTGAAATAATTCGTGAATCCATTCCATGTTGTGCGCTCCTTTTTAAATTGAAGTTGTTACATATCTTCCTCTTTTTCGCACTGGTCGAACTGAAATAATAGTAGTAGAAGAGTTTGGTTGGAGGATTTAGGCTAGATAGCATACTTAATATAGCTCTTTGCTAATTAGCAAAGAGCATCGAAGTGTAAATGTTACTATTAGTTAAAGTCATAGCGGTATAAAAATACGTTGAAATCTTCTTCTTTTGGTCCAAATTTAACTGCTTTTTCTTGTATACGTTTGAAGTTTTGTTTGTCATAAAATCTATAGTTGCATTCGTTATCTGTATATAAGTATAAAGATGTTACCTCTTCTTTTGTCATGTATTGGAATAAATGATTTAATAAATGTTTTCCAACCCCAAGACCTCTAGATTCTTCGGATACGATGAATAATTGTATACAACCTTGAAACTGCTCTTCTTTTCCTTGAATGAGTTCTTTATATGTCTTTTGAACTTTTATAAATGCTTTTAAAAACTCTCTATTCTCTTTATTCGTCATGAATAGTTTCGGCGTGTTAAAGGCAAAACTAAATGTATTATGGAATCTTTTTAAACGGTTTTTATCTTTTTCAGAATCGCCTAAAATGACACCGATAACTGTATTATCTTTTTCAGCTACCTGACTAAAGGAACTTTCTAAAATGCAACTGTGTAGGTAGACGTTTAATAGGGAGTTTAAAAATTTTTTATCTGTAATGAATTGATTAAATCTAAATGCCTCGCCAATTAAATGTTTTATAGGCTCATAGTCTTCCTTAACAAGACTTCTATATTTTACTGTGTTCATAATTGTATACTCCCTTTATTAATATAAATAACTTATTATAAATAGTAAGGTCTCCTTTAAGGGGAGAGTCAATAGTTGAATACGAAAAAATAAAAAGGAAGAGATTCAGGTGAAAACATTATTTTCTATTGGAGAAGTTGCAAAAATAAAGGATATAACGATAAAGGCGTTAAGGTACTATCATAAGATGGGGATCCTTATTCCAAAACATATTGATGAATCAACAGGATATAGATATTATTCTATAGATCAATTCATTCACATTGATATTATAAAAAGCTGTAGAGAGTTGAACACCAGTATAGTAGAACTTCAAGAGATTTTTAAGGAATGTAATACGGACAAGTTGCTGCAATTTTTACAATTAAAGAGAGCGGAAGCGGAAGAACATATAAAGAAAATGAAAGAGGTAATTGAAACGATTGATGGGTTACATGCGAAAGTAGGGAGTTCACAGGAAATATTAAAGAATGATGAAATATCTATTAAGTTCTTTGAACAGCGTTATGTAATTGTAGCGCCTTGTAAAGAAGTAGGGAGTTTACAGGAGTTACTGTATTATTCCAATCTAGAGAAAATCGTTCAAGATTATGAAGAGAAAATGTCAATGGAAATGGGGATTCTCTACAATGTCAATGAAAAGTGGGATGTAGAACCAAAGTATGTCTTTAATAAAGTACGAGATGATGTACATATGGAAGAGATGCAAAATATAAAAGTATTACCGGGCGGGAAATATATAACATTAGCGTATAGTAAAGAAAATGAAGAAGAACGTAGAAATACCATGATTAAATACACAAAAGAAAATGATATAGAAGTGGAGAGTTTTATTGAAGTGGAGTTAATTAATGATTTTTTTAATACGGAGACGTATAGTTGTCAAATTCAAATTTTTATAGGGGATAGTAAGAATAAGAAGTTTTGATTTCGTAATTTTATGGAATGGACTGTCCCGAAAACCTAACTTTGAAATGGCGTTATGTTCTTATTGGGGAAAATTGTAATAGTACATGAAATTATATCGAACACAACTCTACATATATCGACTTAACTGCAAAATACGACAATAATAACCTGCCTATTAATAAGAGAGGCCGTCCCCAAAAAATTGGGCCGGCCTCATTAGTAGTAAGAAACGTATTATTTACGTGAGAAACCTTCTTCATCAAGGTATTCCGCAGCTTCTGGATAAGAGTTGAATGTACCGTCTAAGTTTACGCCAGCGTAAACGTTCCACATATCATCCTCTTGAATAAGAGTTAGGATATGACCGTCTTCGTTCTTCCATTCTTCTTCTGCAGCAGGTTCAATCGGTGTAACAATTTCTTCTTGCTCCTGTGATAGACGTTCAATTACTTTTTCAATTAATGAACGCAGTTCTTCTTCTGAAAACTCACGGATGTTAATCATGCCTTTATCATCTGTTTTATAACCTTTAATGAAGTTTGCGTATACAAACCCGTTTCCGTTTGGATGTAAATGATATACAACGTTCTTTTTATCTAAACGACTTTCTTCAAAGTGAAAGTTTACGCGTTTTAATGATACGTTCTTTCTTTCTAATTCTGGGAAAGATTCAATAATTGATAATTTTTCTTCAAAAGTTAGCATAGTGCCTCCAAGTATATAGTAAAAGATTTAATTTGTTCATTATAGCATAGTTGCAATTGTTTCCAAAGGTAAGGGGGAAACTTTTCATTGAATCCGTTTACGTCACGATACTGTAAAAAGTACACTAACGAATGTATCCTTTTAGGTGTACAATGGAAAATGGACTTTATACAAAGGTGGTTATTCTTATGTTTCAAAAAATAGCAAAGGAATGTTTAGCAGGATTTACTGTTGCGATTGTTGCTTTGCCGCTAGCAATTGCATTTGGTATTGCCGCAACGGGAACGTCTGAGGGAGCGCTAGTCGGATTGTATGGTGCGATTTTTGCAGGTTTGTTTGCGGCGTTATTTGGTGGTACCCCAGGGCAAGTAACCGGTCCTACTGGGCCGATTACAGTTATTGCAACAGGTGTTATTGCAACTCACGGATTAGAAGCAAGTTTTATAGCATTTATGATGGCAGGGTTATTTCAAATTTTATTTGGTGTATGTAAGCTAGGCTCTTACGTTCGTTATATTCCGTATCCTGTTGTTTCAGGATTTATGAATGGGATCGCACTCATTATTATTTTAGGTGAAATGAAGCACGTACAAAATAGCTTTCTGCTTGTGTTGTTAACAATCATTGTAATGATTGTTTCTGGAAAATGGATTAAAGCCATTCCATCAAGTTTAGTAGCATTAGTAGGTGTTACAGTAACGTTGCCGTTGTTTTCTTCTATGCTACAAGGAATTACGGTAAACTTACCATTTGTAGGAACTCTTTCTTTGAATAAGATGATTGAAAAGATAGGTGCAATTCCAGAGGCGATGCCATCTCTTCACGTACCGGCTTTAGACGCAAATGGCATGTTAGCACTTGTATTACCAGCACTTAGTATTGCTTTACTAGGATCAATTGACTCATTATTAACGTCTGTCGTAATGGATAATGTGACGGGGACACGTCATAAAAGTAATAAAGAGTTAATCGGACAAGGTATTGGTAATATTGCGAGTGGCTTGTTCGGCGGATTAGCAGGAGCTGGTGCAACTGTTAGGTCCATCGTCAATATAAGAAGCGGGGGGAAGACGGCACTTTCAGCTTGCATGCATAGCGTCATCTTATTCATTTTCATTATGGGACTCGGTTCAGTGGTACAATATATTCCGCTCGCTGTATTATCAGGTATTTTAATTTTAACTGGTATTGGAATGTTTGATTGGGAAAGTATGAAGAAGATGCATGTAGCACCAAGAGGCGATGTAGTTGTAATGCTCGTAACGATGTTTGTGACAGTGAAATTTGATTTAATGGTTGCTGTTGCGTTTGGCATTATTCTTTCTTTCATTATATACATGGTGAAGTGTAAAGAACGTAAAGCTTCTATTGTAAAAGAAAAAGAAGCGACGTATACAATTCAGGGACCACTTTCATTTCTAACAGTAGATCGTATTTTCGCTTCTTTACAAGATGTGAAGTCACCAGTTATTTTACGGATGAAAGATGTACGCTATATGGATGTATCAGGGGCTATGGCATTATTAAACTTTATTGAGCAATCGGATAAAGCAGGAGCGAGTGTGACACTTGAACATATACATCCGCATGTTGAAAAGACGATAGTGATGATGGCAAATAATGAGCAAAAAGAGAAATTACAATTTCTAGAAACTAAAGCTATGTAATAATAAGGGTTTTCACACGGAATGCTTTGTAGAGTGTGAAAGTTTTTATTATTTTTACTATGTTTGTTATATTTGGAATTCGTATATTTAGGTATTGCACGTTTGTTGATGATTGATTTTCTACACATTATAGTAACATCTTAGATTAGCAATGTGCTATTATAAAAAAGTATATGAATTTTGAGATTCCTTTATATTCAGAAGGAAGAGCTTTAAGCTGGAGGGAATATTTGATGTACAAACAGTTACCACATGGAGTGAAGATCGGGATTACACGATCAATTGTTGTTTCTTTTGAGAAATATATGAAAGAAATTGAATGGAATGAAGAAAAATTTGATATGCAGCAATTTGTTGAACAGTGGAAACAATATTTATACACAAAATCAACTTGGATTAATAAAGTAGATGACGAGTTGAAAGGACATCCAGATTTCCATCAAGCATTAGCGATGAAAGTAAATGAAAAAATTAATGAGCTTATTAGTGAGCAGCCGAGCGAAGAACAATTAGAGTTGTTAAAACAGAGAAACGTAGTGCATGTAGATGAAATGTGTAAATTAGAAGCGGAGTATCATATTGAACGTTTATTAGTAACGAAGTAGATTTTACATAAAAAATAGAGCCTATCATAAAGGTGTGATGACCATCTTTTAGGATAGGCTTTTTTGTATATTAGTCTTGTGGTACAAATACGTTCCAGCTAGATAAATCCATATTTTGTTTCAAGATGGATGAAGCAGGGAAAACAAATGACCATGGTTTTGTAGTATTCGCTTTAATTTCAAGATTCGGTAACGTGAAAGCACCTTTAACAACGACTTCTCCAGAAGCATCTTCAATATGAAGGGGAAGTTGTTCTAGTTGAATGTTATCTTTATAGCCGTTACGAATTAGTAGCGTTGTATGTAAATCGCCGTTCTCTTTCAGTGCGGCTTGTAAACCTAGGAAGTTAATTTCACCTTCACTTGGAGGCGTTAAATTGTCTACAAAATTACATAACGCTTCTTTGCTTGCTTCAGGTAACTGAGCTTCCCAAGATGGATCTAAATCTAGTTGATGCTTACTTTCAAGTTCGAAAGCTAATTCCCAATCTGATTGAGATAGTTCAGCTTCAGTTATTGTTTCTTGCTCAAATGTAAATACGAAAGGCATATTCACATTTTCAGGAATATCTCCAAGAGCAGACAGGTTAAATGTTTTACGTGCGCACAGCTTTTTATCTTTGTTTAATAGAAGTAATGTAACTTCTTCGAAAGAAATCGGTTTTGGGACACTGTTGCGAATGAAAGCAGCTACACCGTATGTGCCATCACGTTTTTCAATTTCAATTCCCGATAAAGAAATTTGATATTCTTGTAAAAGTGGTAATTCTTTATGCAGGAATTGATAAATGTATTTTTGTTCTTGTGCTACTTCACCCCAGCTAGGATGGAAGTAAAGAACTGGCTTTACTGTTTTATTCTGAGAAGTAGTTTCTTCTTGTCCAAATAATTGATTACTAGAAACAGTAGTATCTTTTCCTTTTTTCTTTGCCTTTTTCAGGAATGATAACATAAATTTTCACCTCATGATTGTACGTTTTCTGGAACTGCTAAATGTCTCGCGATATAGCGGCACATTTCTTTTTCAAAATTACCGTAAGTGTATAAGAAAATATCCAAACCTTCTTTTTGGTAAAGGCGAGTTGGATCTTCTTGTTGATATTGTCTTAAGCCAATACCTTCTTTTAAGTGAGTCATTGCATCTAAGTGACTTACCCAGTTTTGATCTAGGAAGTGTAAACCAACGTAGCGCAGTGATTGTTGTAAATCCGCATGGTTATTTAATTCTTGTACACGTCCTAAATAGCTAGAAATTGTATCTTTTAAAACGATTTGTAAATCCTCAGGCGAATGTATGTCGTTCGCAGATAATGGCGGCAAAGTTTCAGCTGGTAAAACTTCTTTAATAGATGCTGTTAAACTAGTGAAATCCCATTCTTCCGGAAGCATTCCTTCGAAAAGGTGCTGTTTAGCAATTGCATCTACAGAGTGTTCAATCATTGGAATAACAAGTTCTATCATATTTGTTTCTTCTTTTAATAAATTGTTGCGCAGTGTATAGATAACATTACGTTGATCATTAATTACATCATCTAGTTTTAAATTATATTCACGCATTGAATAATGACTACCTTCACAAATTAATTGTGTACGGTTAATGAAATCATGAACTTTAGATGAATTAATAAGTCCCGTTTTGTCAGTTTTTAGTGATTTTTCCAACTTTTCTACTTCCTCGTGAGCGAAGCGCTTTAGCATCTCATCCTCTAAAGATAGGAGGAATTGAGAGCTTCCCGGATCACCTTGGCGGCCAGCTCGTCCTTTAAGTTGGTTATCAACACGGCGGGATTCATGACGTTCTGTTCCAATTACATGTAATCCACCAAGGGTGTGGACACCGTCACCTAGTAAAATATCAGTACCTCGGCCTGCCATATTTGTAGCGATTGTAATTTGACCTTCTTGTCCGGCAGTTGCGATCAAATCTGCTTCTTGCTCTGCACTCTTAGCGTTTAATAATTGATATTTGATGTTTGCTTCATCTAAGTAACGAGCAACTGTTTCAGATTGTAAGATAGACATCGTCCCAATTAAAATAGGGCGTCCTTGCTTATGGTATTTTAGAACTTCTTCACGCACAGCTTTATATTTATCATCAGCCGTTACATATACTACATCATTTTTATCTTCACGAAGAACAGGACGGTTCGTTGGAATTGGAAGAACTTCCATATTGTATACACGGTTGAATTCTTTTTCTTCTGTTTTTGCTGTACCTGTCATACCGGATAATGCTGGATACATACGGAAGAAGTTTTGAATTGTAATAGAAGCTTGTGTTTGGTTTTCTTCTGTAATTTCTAAACCTTCTTTTGCTTCTAGTGCTTGATGCAAGCCGTCACTTAAAGATCGACCATCCATAACACGTCCTGTGAAAATATCTACAAGTAGTATTTTTTCATCATGCACAATATAGTCAACGTCAAGCTGGAAAGCGACGTTGGCACGTAATGATTGAATCATATAATGGTATAGAGTTTGATGCTCTAAATCATATAAGTTATCGATATCAAATAAATCTTCTATTTTTGTAATACCGTCTTCTGTAAAACTAGCTGATTTCGATTCTGCATCGTATGTATAGTGAAGGGTATCTTGGAACGATTTAATAACTTTTGCACATAAATAATGCAAATCAGAGCTACTTGATTTCTTCCCGGCAATGATAAGTGGCGTTTTCGCCTCATCAATTAAAACGCTATCAACCTCATCGATAATAGCAAAATGATATGGGCGCTGCACTTGATCATTTTGTGAAGCAGCCATATTATCGCGAAGATAATCAAAACCAAACTCTGTTCCAATACCGTATGTAATATCAGCTTCGTATGCAAGTTTCTTTTCAGAAGGATCGATTTGAGGAATATTTAATCCAACTTGTAAGCCGAGAAATTCATGAACTTGACCAATTAACTCTTTATCACGCTTTGCTAAATAGTCATTTACCGTAATAACATGAACGCCTTTTCCTTCAAGTGCACGTACATATGTTGGAAGAGAAGAAACTAATGTTTTTCCTTCACCAGTTGGCATCTCTGCAATATTACCTTCTAGTAATACTAGTCCACCAATTAACTGTACATCGTAATGGCGTAATCCAAGCACGCGTTTTGCGGCTTCGCGTACAACAGCGAATGCTTCTACTTTTATATCATCGACTGTTTTACCGTCCGTAAGCATACTTTTGAATGTGACAGTTTTTTGGCGTAATTCTTCATCAGATAAACTAGACATTTGTTTTTCAAAATTATTAATTTCTTGAACAAGTTGTTCGTACTTTTTTAGCTTTCTCTTTTGAGAATCCCCTAACAATTTCTTTACTGAATTCAGCATGTTACAAACACTCCTCTTACTGACAATAGCTACATTATAGCACATGTTTATCTTGAACAAGTAGAAGTAGTAAATTGAAGAAAAAACTGGATAAAAAAACATATATATGGCACATATTATATTTAAAACATAAAAAGAAAGAGAGTATTCAATATATAAGAAATTTGGTATGATAACTAAATGAGATAAAGTGATGATTCTCAAGATGAATGAACAATACTGATTTAATATTTTATGTAGATTATATATTGAAAGAAAAGAGATAGAAGATGAATAAAAAGTTTGTAAAAGGCGCTGCGATTTTAACCGTTACAACGTTTATATCGAAAGTAGTGGGGAGTTTTTTTCAAATTCCATTGCAAAATATAGCAGGGGATGAAGTACTTGGGATTTTTCGACTTGTTTTTCCTGTATATATGATAGCCTTAACTTTATCAGTAGCGGGAGTCCCGCTAGCAATATCTCAGTTAATAGCTGAGCTTCATGAAAAGAATGATCGGGACGGAATAGCTAAATTGTTTACGTCCGCGTCTATTATCGGTGTTATATTTGGGATGCTCGGATTTTTCATTATTATCATAGGGTCAAGTGGCATTGCAAATATGCTTGGTGGGCAAGAGACGAGGCTAGCATTAATTGTTACTTCGTTTGCTTTATTAATCGCACCATATATGGCAGTGTACCGTGGATATTTCCAAGGGTTCGGAGATATGATACCTACTGGTGTATCACAAGTAATTGAACAGTTGATTCGCGTATTTTTAATGTTAACAATCGCTTATATATTTGTATATTGGAATAAAAGTAGTGATATCATAACGGGCGGGGCGATGATTGGTTCTTGTTTTGGCGTTATTACGTCACTCATATATTTGAGAGTAAAATATGTGAAAAGCCCGTATCGCTATAAAAGTAAAACATATTCATTGCAAGACTTTAAGAAAAACGCGAAAAACATACTCCGTGTTTCAATTCCGATTGCAATTGGGGCGTTATCTATGCCTGTTTTAAATTTAGTTGATTCTGTAACAATTCCACATGTGTTACATGAATCTTCTACAACGATTCAGGAACAGTTTGGTATATATAGCCGTGGTTTTGCATTTACGCAATTAATTGTTGTATTTGCAAGTGCGATAGTATTCCCATTAATTCCATTATTAACAGCGGCTTTAACAAAAAAAGATATAGCTTTAGCTAAACTGACAGTAAAACGTACAAATGAGTTTGCGCATGTTTTAACAATGCCGATAACGATATGGCTTATGGCGCTTACAGTACCGCTTAATGTTGCATTATTTACAGATACAAAAGGAAGTGGTATGTTAGCTATTTTAATTGGTAGCTCGTATTTCACATCACTTATGGTATTATCAATAGGAATCTTGCAAGGGATTAATCGTTCGATGCAAGCAGCATGGATTGTCATCGGTGCAAGTCTTGTAAAAATTATATTAAATATAGCGCTAGTAAATCAATTCGGTATAAATGGAGCAGCGTATAGTACCCTAATTATTTATATAATGATTTGTATCGCAAATCATATTTATATTAGAAAAGATCTTTCTTATCCAATGGATATAGGGAAGTTTTTGGCTGTCATTGGAGTATCTAGTATTTTAGGTATAGCATTATACTTTGTGTCTACATTAATCAATGTGACAGATTCTAGGATTTTAGCAATGATATATAGTGCTGTAGCGCTAAGTGTAGCTTCAGTATTATATGGCATATGTGCACTTAAGCTAAACTGGATATCGAAAGAACAAATTCCATTTTTACGTAAATAAAATCGTTTGTTATAGAAAATGAACAATATTATAAATGGGTATGACTTGTTAGATGTTTGTGAAAGAAATCAATTTGAAGTTATCAAACCTTCCTCGGCAAGGAATGGATAACAATTTGTTTAATTACAAAAAGAGTTGATTGCGAAATGTTGGAGGAGATTAAGAGTGCGGTTAGTTTTATCAGGATATTATGGTTTTTATAATGTTGGGGACGAAGCAATTTTGCAATCAATTATTAAAGCGCTACATGAAGAGGATCCTACTCTTGAGCTTGTTGTACTTTCAAATGACCCCGACTATACAAGGAAAATGTACGGTGTAGAAGCAGTAAATCGCTGGGATATAAGAGCGATTTACCGAGAAATAAAGAGAAGTAATGGTTTAATTAGCGGAGGCGGAAGTCTCTTGCAAGATAAGACGAGTATTAAAAGCATTTTATACTATACGGGTATTATGCGGCTTGCCCGTTTTTTGAAAAAGCCGTATTATATCTACGCTCAAGGAATCGGACCTATTACGAAGAAGCAAAATCGTTTATTAGTGAAATGGCATGTATCAAAGGCTGAATATATATCAGTGCGTGATGAAGACTCGTTTTTGTATTTAAAAGAAATTGGTATTAAGAAAGATATCGAACTTGTTCCAGATCCGGTATTAGCTTGTCAGTCAGGAGAAAAGAAATCCAATTGGCTTCAAAAACATTCTCTGCAAGGAAAAGTCGTTGCAGTTAGTGTAAGGTACTGGGATGCAAAAGAAGATTATATGAAGAAGTTAGCAGATACGCTGAAAAAACTTAAGCAAGAGGGATACCATATTTTATTTGTACCGATGCATGGACCATTTGATCAAAATGCATCAAGGGATATCATTAATTTGATGGGAGAAGAAGCGCACATGCTCCCTTATAAAATGGATATTCATGAGAAAATCTCTATTTTATCAGAATGCTCCCTTTTAATAGGGATGAGACTGCATGCTCTTATATTATCGGCAGTTGCAAACACGCCTATGATTGGAATTTCATATGATCCAAAGATCGATTCGTTTTTACAACAAGTAAATCAGCCGATTATTGGGAATGTTGATGGAGACTGGACGACAGAAACATTACATAGTATGGCGATTAAACAATTAGAGCAAACAGAATATGTACAAGAAACGTTAGGACAAAGGGTAGAGGAATTGCGTGAGCAAATTTCCATAGCATCCAAATATATTATTAATGACTTACATGCAAAAGAGTCTATAAAAAGAGGAATGGAATAGAGGCCATTCCTCTTTTAATACAATAAAACCGATTGAAGTTTTATTTGTTGCTGAATAAGTGTGTTTTTATTCCAAAATCTTAATGTTAATATATATAGGATATCAGTATGATGCGTTTTATATGAAAACAATTGGAGAATAATTTCGGTTTTCTTCAAAAAAACGACCTTAAGAATTGTGTCGAGCACCAGAGAAATATAGTGTTAAATAATTTTATTATCTTTATATTTAGATATTGAAATTATAAGTGTTTTTCTGCTATAGTTGTAAATGGTTATATAAATATTTTACAAATGTAGTTCTGACACATGGTTTCATACATTTAAAACATTCGGATTTTACAATCGGGTTATTTAAAATAAAAGTCGAAAAAATGAACGTTAGAATTATGAAAAATCACTTTTTGTCGAATTTAAGGATTTGAATTCGGGTAAAAATGGTTTGATGTAGTTATTATTCTATATTACAAAATAATTTCTATATATAGGATCTTAACTGCATTTATATTTACTAGTTTCAACATTAAATAGAATATCTATTTAAAACATTATGGAACTAGTATTACATTCCTGAAGGAGGAAATATATAAAATGGCAAAGACTAACTCTTACAAAAAATTAATCGCTGGTACAATGACAGCAGCAATGGTAGCAGGTGTTGTATCTCCAGTAGCAGCAGCAGGTAAATCATTCCCGGATGTTCCAGTTAATCACTGGGGAATTGATTCTATTAACTACTTAGCAGAAAAAGGCGCAATTGCAGGTAATGGCACAGGAATGTTCGAGCCTGAAAAAGAAATCACTCGTGCAGAAGCAGCTACAATGCTGGCTAAAATCTTAAACTTACCAATCGATCAAGATGCTAAACCATCTTACACTGATTCTCAAGACCACTGGGCTACTTCAATCATCGCAGCAGTTGAAAAAGCTGGCGTGGTTAAAGGTAAAGGTGAAGGTAAATTCGATCCAGACGGAAAAATCGACCGCGTTTCAATGGCAGCAATGCTTGTACCAGCTTTCAAATTAGACACTAAAGTAACTGCTACTCCAGAAACTAAATTCGATGACTTAAAAGATAGCTGGGGTAAAGACAAAGCTAACATTCTAGTTGAATTAGGAATCTCTGTAGGTACTGGCGGCAAATGGGAGCCAAATAAATCTGTAACTAAAGCAGAAGCAGCTCAATTTATTGCTAAGACTGACAAGCAGTTCGGACAAAAATCAGAAGCTAAAGTTGAGTCTATTAAAGCAATCAACGCTAAAGAGATCGAAGTTAAACTTGGCGCTACAGTGAAAGAAGAAGATGTGAAGAACGCGAAATTCACAATTTCTCAAGGTGGTACTCCAGTAGCAGTTCCTGCAAAAATCGGTGAAGATAAAAAATCTGTAATCTTAACTCTAGAAGTTGCTGATATGCTTAAAAATAACAATGCTTATGTTGTCACTGTTGAAAAATTAAAAACTGCTGAAGGCAAAGAAATTCCAAAAGCATTAGAAGTTATCTTCTTTAATGATGAAGTAGCTCCAACTGTATCTACAGTATCTACTCCAGAAGGAAAACTTAAAGTTGTATTCAGTGAAAAATTAAATGTAACAAAAGGTGCAACTGTAGTAGTTAACGGACAAAAAGTTGAAGGTAAAGTGGAAAATAATACGTTCACTTCTAATAACGCTTTAAATCTTGAGAACGGTAAAGAATTCTCAATCATCGTAACTGGTGCTACAGATTTAGTTAATAACACTATGGAAATGTACGAAGGTAAAGCTACTTATAAAGTAGAAAAAGATGTTATAGCTCCAGAAGTTAAAGATGTTAAAGTGAAAGAACTTGCTAAAGGAAACGCTACATTAGAAGTTACATTCTCTGAAGAGATGACTAACGCGAACCTAGGTACTGTAACAGTTAAAAAAGGTAAAGAGACTTTAGTAGCTACAATTTCTGCTGATGCTCAAGATAAAACAAAAGCGGTTGTTGAAGTAAAAGACGCTCTTAAAGCAGATGAAACAGCTACAAATCTTACAGTTGAACTTGTTGGTTACAAAGATGCAGCTAACAACGTAGGTCAAAAAGTATCTAAAGAAGTAAAAGTCACAAAAGATGTTGTAGCTCCTAACTTCGTAAAAGCTGTATCAGAAAAAGAACAAAGCGTAGCAGCGACATTTACATTTGATAAAGAAGTAAATGTTGAAACAACTAAATTTGATAAAAAAGTTGTTCGTATCATTAATCAAGATACAAGTGAAGATGTAACAGAAAAAGTAACTGCAGCAGCAGTTAAAGATAATAAAAAAGCGATCACTTTAACATTCCCAGCTGCAGGAAACTACAAAGTTGCTGCTTCAAAAGGATTTATTCAAGATACAGCTGGCAATAATTCAGCAGCATTTACTGCAGATGTAAAAGTTGATAAAAAGAAAGATGAAGAAGTAGTAAACGTAGATAAAGTAGCTCCAAAGGTAACAAGTGCAGCATTTAATAAGGCTGAAAATACTCTTGTAGTGAAATTTGACAAGGTAGTAAAAGGTGGTCAAGGTGCAGAGTCAGCTGCTAATGTAAGCAACTACACATTAGCAGGTACTAAATTACCAGAAGGTACACTAATCACTTTATCTGGTGATACTGCAACAATCGAATTACCAAAAACATTCACTTTCGAAAAATCAGAAACAGTGAAATTCACAGTAGCTAACGTTGCAAACAAAGATGGAGTAAAAATGGGTACAACAAACTTATTATTAGATGTTGTAGATACAAAAGCTCCTGAATTTAAATCAGCTAAAGTTACAAATGTAGAGAAGCAAGAAGTAACTCTTACATTCTCTGAAGCTGTAACAGTTGATGTAACTGATCTTGTATTTGACTTAAATGGTGTACCATTTACAGCAGCAGCTGATCAAGCAACTCCTTCTAAAGAAGTAGTACTTAAGCTAGAAACTGCACAGAACGTTAACTTTGCAACTGGTACATTAACACTTAAAGCTAAAGAACTTAAAAATAATGAAACTTTAAATACAGTTGATACAGCAGCTAACAAACTTGTTGCTTTCAAATCAGTAACAGCAGCTCGTTAATTGAAATAAATTTCAATGGAAAGAGTCCACATTATGTGGGCTCTTTTTTTTATGGTCTAATTTTTATAAAGAACGATCTTTAAAAAATTAATCATATTTTGAAGATTTATAGTTAGTTTTATTGAGAAACAAATTGACAGCGTTTTCAAAAATGGAAAAACACCCCATTAATATGTAAATATTTTGTAAATCTTCATCATTTTTCGCTGAAAAAACATTCGAAAGAAAGAAAGGAATGTCGAATTATAATAATTTAAGTCGATTGTAGTCTGAAAATTGCATTTATTGTAAAAAACATTTAGGCGACGAAGTGGAAATATATGCTATAATTCCAATTGTGTATTCGATATGAAAAATATACGAAGCGCAGTGAGAGTGATTTATAGAAAAACAGTTTGTTCATTTCTATATTTTGGTATTATTGATATCTAAATAATACGATTAAAAGACTGAATTATCAGAATATGTCGAATCTTCTTTTGAGAAAGTTCTTGATAACGAATGGTTTTGTATAGTATGATGAACTTGTTTCAAAAAATGGTATTTAAACCTTATATTTACATTTATCGGTTTGTATCATTTTATGAACTACTTTTCTTATGGTATTTTATATTTTTGTTAATGCGTTTTATTGTTTTATGGCTTTTCTAACTAGCTAGTTTTCAAATTACATATGATATGAAACTAGTAGCATATTCCTGAAGGAGGAAAATTATAAAATGGCAAAGACTAACTCTTACAAAAAGCTAATCGCAGGTACAATGACAGCAGCAATGGTAGCAGGAGTTGTATCTCCAGTAGCAGCAGCAGGTAAATCATTCCCGGATGTTCCAGCAGGTGATTGGGCAGAAGCTTCTATTAATTATTTAGTAGAAAAAGGCGCAATTGTTGGTAAACCAGATGGTACATTTGGTCCAGCTGAATCAATCGATCGTTCTTCTGCAGCAGTAATTTTCACTAAAATTTTAGGATTACCAGTTGATGAAAATGCTCAACCATCTTTCAAAGATGCTAAAAATATTTGGTCTTCAAAATATATCGCAGCAGTTGAAAAAGCAGGTATTGTTAAAGGTGATGGAAAAGAAAACTTCTATCCAAACGGCAAAATCGATCGTGCTTCTTTCGCTTCTATGCTAGTAAATGCTTATAACTTAAAAGATAAAGTTAACGGCGAGTTAGTTACAACATTTGATGACATAAGAGATCATTGGGGTGAAGAAAAAGCTAACATCCTAATTAATCTTGGAATCTCTGTAGGTACTGGCAGCAAATGGGAGCCAGATAAAGCTGTATCTCGTGCAGAAGCAGCTCAATTTATTGCATTAACAGATAAAAAATATGGAAAAAAAGATAATTCACAAGCATATGTAACTGATGTGAAAATTTCTGAACCAACGAAATTAACATTAACAGGAACTGGCTTAGATAAACTTTCTGCTGATGATGTAACTCTTGAAGGAGACAAAGCTGTTGCGATTGAAGCAAGTGCTGACGGTACTTCTGCAACTGTAACACTTGGTGGTAAAGTAGCTCCAAATAAAGATCTTACTGTAAAAGTGAAAAATCAATCATTCGTAGCGAAATTCGTATACGAAGTTAAAAAATTAGCTGTAGAAAAATTAACATTTGATGATGATCGTTCTGGTCAAGCAGTTGCCTTTAAATTAAATGACGAAAAAGGTAACGCTGATGTTGAATACTTAAACTTAGCAAATCATGACGTCAAATTTGTAGCAAATAACTTAGATGGTTCACCAGCATACATTTTTGAGGATGGAAAGGCAACTTCTTCTACAGGTAAACTTGGTGTTGGTCTTTCACACGGTGACTATAAAGTAGAAGTACAAGTTACAAAACGCGGTGGTTTAACAGTGTCTAACACTGGTATTATTACAGTGAAAAACCTTGATACACCAGCTTCTGCAATTAAAAATACTGCATTTGCGGTAGATGCGGATAAAAACGGTGTCGTATACGGTAATACACTTACTGGAAAAGACTTCAAGCTAAACAGCCAAACGTTAGTAGTTGGTGAAAAAGCACAAATCCATAATGTAGTTGCTACAATTGCTGGAGAAGATAAAGTAGTTGATCCAAACTCAATTAGCATTAAGTCTTCAAATCACGGTATTATCTCTGTAGTAAACAACTACATTACAGCTGAGGCTGCTGGTGAAGCTACACTTACTATTAAAGTAGGCGACGTTACGAAAGATGTTAAATTTAAAGTAACGACTGATTCTCGTAAATTAGTATCAGTAAAAGCTAATCCAGACAAATTACAAGTTGTTCAAAATAAAACATTACCTGTTACATTCGTAACAACTGACCAATATGGCGATCCATTTGGTGCTAACACAGCTGCAATTAAAGAAGCTCTTCCGAAAACAGGTGTAGTTGCAGAAGGTGGATTAGATGTAGTAACAACTGACTCTGGTTCAATCGGTACAAAAACTATTGGTGTTACAGGTAACGAAGTTGGCGAAGGCACAGTTCACTTCCAAAATGCTAACGGTGACACTTTAGGTTCATTATATGTGAACGTAACAGAAGGTAACGTTGCATTCAAAAACTTTGAACTTGTATCTAAAGTAGGTAACTACGGTGCATCACCTGACACAAAACTTGACCTAAATGTTTCTAACAAAGTTGAATATCAATTATCTAAGTACACTTCAGATCGCGTATACTCTGATCCTGAAAACTTAGAAGGTTATGTAGTTGAGTCTAAAAATCCAGCAGTAGCTGAAGCTAAAATTGTTGGAAATAAAGTTGTTGTTACGGGTAAAACTCCAGGTAAAGTTGATATCCACTTAACGAAAAATGGTGCAACTGCTGGTAAAGCGACAATCGAAATCGTTCAAGAGAAAATCGCTATTAAATCTGTAAACTTCAAACCAGTTCAAACAGTAAACTTCGTTGAGAAGAAAATTAACATCGGTACTGTGTTAGAACTTGAAGGAAGTAACTATGATGATATCGTTAAAGGTATTAACTTAACGAAAGAAACACAACATAAAGTACGTGTTGTAAAATCTGGTAACGACCAAGGTAAACTTTACCTTGATACAAATGGCAATGCTCACTTCGATATATTCGATCAAGAGCTTGGTCATGTAACAGTATCTCAAACAAGTGATTCTGCACTTCCAAACTTCAGTGCAGACATCTACAACACTTTAACTACTAAGTACACTGACAAAGGTACATTAGTATTCAAAGTATTAGGTGATAAAGACGTTGTAACAAGCGAAATCGGTTCACAAGCTGTACACGTGAGCGTGCTTAACAACCCAAATCTATAATTCGATTATAGATAGAATGAAAAATCAGTGGGGATTCATCTCCACTGATTTTTTTATCATCTGTTTAATACAAAGAAGCCTCTTGTACATGTACAAGAGGCTTCTTTTAATTCTTAAACTTAAACATCTCACCACTCAAATTCGAATCACTATACACAAACAATACCATGTTAATGTTGTTGTCTTTAATGTATTGATATACATCCTTTTCGTGATAGTGACGAAGGTCGAGAATGGATGTGTGATTGAAGTTTTGTGCTAAATGAGGCACGATTGCGTTTGCGAATGAGTCTTTTAGGACTAAAGCTCGTACATCATTTGGTGCATTGTTATTTTCGATGACGATTTCTGGATAGTCGTTTGCGTAATAGCCGGCGTATGATGTTGTGTCTTTTTGTTTTTCTATGCCATATAGTTCATCTAATGTGCGATATATGGTGCCGTTTACATCTTTTGCGGCTACGCTCGTAAAGTTGAAGCCGTCTTTTGGTGTGTAGTAGCATAGTTTTTCTCCAGTTGCATCGATTAGTTGGTATAGCTGGTTGTTAAAGCTTCCGACTAGATGTTTATTTGGAGCGCACGTACGAGTATAATCTTCTTTTTTTATTTCTTTTCCTTTATATATAGAAGATTGTTGCGTGATTGTGTTCATTATATATTGATAGCCTAAGAATGCACCATCCATATTCCAGTGATGGTCTGTTTTGAAGTACATACTTTGTATTTCTTCATTTGTATAGTTTTGTTTAAAATAATCCATGAGTTTAATTGGTTTTACGTCCGCTGGAAGTTTCGTTAGAAAATAATTTAAATTTTCCTGTGCATATGTGTGAATATGGGAAGGTAATTTAAATGATAATGCATTCGTTTTTGACGGTGGTAAAGCAAAGTAAAACTCAACGTTTTGTTCTTTTAAAAACTGAGATAAGTCTGTTACAGCTGGCATAGCTTGGTCAATCTCATTATATTTTGTAGTCCAAGCAGGGTTTTTTAGAAGCCATTTATCATCAGTTAGAATAATATCGTTAATGAGAGACTTGCCCATTTTAATTTGGGTAAGTGTATAGTTTTTTATGAGATCATCTCTTCCGATTAATTGATCGTTTGTATATGTCTCAAAGTCTTTGAAGAAACTACCATTTGCTAGAGCTTCTTTTGTAAGAGCTGGTTTTTGAGCGAGCGGACGATTTTCAACGGGCGAAACTGCTCGGTCAGTTTTGAGAAGCGATAATATGCCAAATGAAAAGATAATGGTGAGAAAACCGATAAATAGGACGATGTTCCCCAATTTTTTCATAATAACTTTTCCTTCCTATATAAAGTGAAACTTTAATGAGTGGGGGTTTTGTTCATTCCCCACTCATTATCAGCCTTAACCAATCGGGTGGCCCGGCGAATAGCGGGATAAGTTAAAACCTGAAATAAATAAATGGATTATATGTCGAATTAATTAAATACATAATCGAAAGCATAAATAATGTTAGTAATAATATTGGACGTACAACTTGCATCCAGAACGTATATGTTTTTGGCGCGAGCTCTAATATGTTTTTAGCACGTTTCAAAATTGGTGTCGCTGCGATAAAGGCAATGATAAATATGACAATGTATTCATGTATATATAGCATTGTGTTGTCATCGATGAAAGATTGCCCCCCTACGCCAAACATCGCCTTTAAATATTGGAACGAGTAAGCGAAGTTATCAGCCCGGAAGAAGACCCAACCGATCATAACGATAATTAGTACATATGCATGTTGCAATGGCTTCCATAGCTTATTTAATATTTTCTCGAATCCAGCTTTTTCGATGGAAATAATAAAGCCGTAATATAAGCCCCAGGCAATAAATGTCCAGCTTGCTCCATGCCATAAACCGGTTAATCCCCATACGATGAAGAGGTTACGGTAATTTGCTAGTTTTGAAACACGATTTCCGCCGAGCGGAATGTATATATAGTCGCGGAACCAAGAGCCTAGTGTAATATGCCATCTTCTCCAAAATTCTGAAATAGATTTCGAGATGTACGGATAATTGAAGTTTTTCGGGAAATCAAATCCGAACATTTTTCCAAGTCCAATTGCCATATCGGAGTATCCTGAGAAATCGAAATAGATTTGAAGTGTATAGGCGATAATCCCGATCCAAGCTGTTCCAGCGCTTATTTCAGACGGCGGTAAGGCGAAGATTTTATCTGCGACAAATCCGACCTGGTTGGCGATTAATATTTTTTTCGCTAATCCTAGAATGAAAATTTGTAGACCTTCTGTAAATTTTTCAAAAGAATGGATACGCGTTTTAATTTGTTCAGCAACGATATTGTAACGAACGATTGGTCCGGCAATAAGCTGCGGGAAAATAGAAATATATAGTGCTAAGTTAAGTGGATTCTTTTGAACATCCCCGTCTTTACGATATATATCGATGACATAGGACATCGCTTGGAATGTATAAAATGAAATCCCAATTGGTAGTGGAATAGGTTCCACCTGGATAGATAAATGTAAAGCGTTGTTTAAAATGTCTGTGAAAAATGAAATATATTTAAAATAAGAAAGTAATAAAATATTCCCGACCACAGCCATAATTAAAAATGTGACTTTCATATTTTTTCGTTTATCATAATGATGCACGAGTAGGCCGAAGCAATAGTTTAATACAATAGAAAAGAGCATTAAAAGAACGAAACGTGGTTCTCCCCATGCATAGAAAATTAAACTAAATGCAAGTAATACGAAATTACGTAGCTCGGCACGCACTATAAAATAGAAAAATAATACGAGAGGTAAAAAGATAAATAAGAAAACAGAACTACTAAATACCAAAGGATTCTCCTCACTTTTTTCAAAGATACATTTCGTGCAAAAAACCGACATTTCTATTATATATTTTTTTGTATAAAAGTGCCTTTAATATTTTATCATGTTAATAATTCGATTAAAATGATTATTATATATAATAGAAGAAAAGCGGTGCGGAATCCTTTTGACACTCACTATTTGGATAAGATAAGATGAATAAGGTGTGATTTGTTTAGAAGGGAAGAGATGGTGTGTTATTTAACTCATTTGAGTTTATTTTTTTATTTTTACCGATAGCATTTCTTTTATATTTTCTATTAAATAAATTTGGACATGCTACATTAGCGAAAGCTTGGCTCGTTGCGGCCTCTTTATTTTTCTATAGTTATTGGAATGTGAAATATTTACCGCTTATGTTAGTGTCGCTCATTGTGAATTATTTTATCGGAATGAGGCTCGTGAAACAAAAGAGTAAACTTCTTTTAACGGTAGGATTAATATTTAATATAGGAATGCTTAGTTATTTTAAGTATTATGATTTCTTCTTACAAAATGTGAATTCATTATTTGGAACTCATTTTACATTATTATCTTTAACGTTACCACTTGCGATTAGTTTCTATACGTTTCAAAAGATCGCATTTTTAGTAGATACGTATCGCGGGGAAACGAAGGCATGTCATTTTCTTGATTACGCATTGTTTGTAACATTTTTCCCGCAGCTGATTGCAGGACCGATTGTGCATCATGCGCAAATTATGCCGCAGTTTGCTGATGATAGTAAAAAGAACTGGCAATCGAAGTATATCGTTCTTGGTATATTCGTATTTGCAGTTGGTATTTTCAAGAAGGTAGGTATTGCAGATGTATTATCACCCCTTGTACATGAAGGGTTTGATGTGCAGCAATCATTAACATTTGTTGAAGCATGGCTTACGTCGTTAGCGTTTACGTTCCAATTGTATTTTGATTTTAGTGGATATAGTGATATGGCAATTGGAATCGCTTTAATGTTTAATATTAAATTACCTCAAAACTTTAATTCACCGTATAAAGCAGTGAATATACAAGATTTTTGGCATCGTTGGCATATGACGCTTAGCCAGTTTTTAACGAAGTACGTATACATTTCTCTAGGAGGAAATCGAAAAGGGATTACGCGTACATACGTAAATATTATGATTGTATTTTTAATAAGTGGACTTTGGCATGGAGCTGGTTGGACATTTATTTTTTGGGGATTCTTGCACGGTTTGGCATCTGTTATTCACCGCTTATGGAGTAAAGCAGGAGGACGTATGCCAGCCTTTGCTGGTTGGCTCGTTACGTTTTTCTTCATTAATATAACGTGGGTGTTCTTTAGGGCAACATCTATGCATGATGCGGTGAAAGTGTTAAAAGGAATGTTCGGACTAAATGGAATCGAATTAGCAAATAGTGTATTCCCATCATTTATAATAGAGAGGTTACAATTTTTAAAAGAGTACGGTGTTTCATTTACAGAAGGGTACCATGTCTCTTTATTAGATCCGAAAATGGTAGCGTATATTTTCGGGGCGTTATGTATTAGTTTCTTCTTAAAAAATTCAATTCAGTTAAAAGATTCATTCCGTCCAAATGTATGGACCGCTTTATTTACTGCAATATTGCTCGTATATAGCGTGTTACATTTAACGAGTATTAGTGAGTTTTTATACTTTAATTTCTAGGTGGAGAATATGAAAAACAAACAGTGGCTTATTTTCGTCTTTGTATGTGTTTTTGTTCCTCTTATAGGTGTCGGGATATTTAATAGCTATATAGATTCACTTTGGTTATTCCCGCATAAAAATAAGTGGAATGATGTTCAGTTTGGGTTTAACGAGAGACAGCAGAAAACGAATTATATAACATACCGTCCGTTTACATATGATGGAGTTATACTTGGAAGTAGTAGAACAACTTTTATTAATGAGAATGACTTCACCGGGTTAAACGCATTTAATTATGCAGTAAGTAGTACAGACCCGCGTGAGTATGATGCATATATTGAATATGCAAAAGAACAAAAAGGTAGTGAACTCGCGTCTATTGTACTTGGTTTAGATTTCCTTGGAACGAACAAAAATAGGGAAATTGGTTTTGATAAACCAGAAGTGTATATTAATCAGGCGCAAAGTTTATTGTATCCGATTAAATCGTATGTAAGTATGGACGGGATTACTTATTCAAAGAATACAATTGAAAACTCTATCCATCATAATACGGCTATTGATCGGTACAATCGAGAGAATGTAAAGTCGATGCGTGATTATACGAAAGAAGAGCGTGATGCGCAAATTACAGCGCAAGTAGATAAGTTTAGTAAAGAGATTTATGGCGGGAATTATGAGTATCAAAATATGAAAGAAATATTAGGAAGAGTAAAGGCTCATAATCCGAACACGAAGTTTTATATTTTTACAACGCCTGTTTCAGAGCCACTATTCCGTACGATGGTTCAATCAGGGCGATGGGAAGATTATAAAAGATGGCTTCATGACGCTGTAGATGTATTTGGAGAAGTTCATCATTTCATGTATCTTAATTCCGTTACAACGAATTTAGACAACTATATGGATGGGCATCATTTCAGACCGGAAATAGGAAAGTTAATCGCGCATAAAGTTGTGAATGAAGAAGATAGCAACGTCCCGAAAGATTTCGGTATTGTTATTACGAAGGATAATATTGATGAGGTGTTAGAGCAGATTCGAGCGTCTTTTCAATAAAAAATAGGTCATAAATGTGGTCTAGTCTTTGCTGAGTAAACTGTATAAAAAAGATGAAGCAGCCACCGAGATCTGATGGCTGCTTCATTTATTCCGCTTCTAAATCAACAATTAAGTAAGCGAGTATAACAACGAAGAAAATACTAACGGACGGCGCTGTTAATACGTGGCCGGACATAAAGCCGATTCCAAGTGATAGTACAACGGTGCTAGCTAGTAGCATATATTTCACGGTTATTATTTTCTTAAAGTTTGTTATGACGCGAATGAATAATTTAATACCGAAGTATAGAAGCGGTATTAAGTAAATAAGGAAGCCGACGATTCCGAATGCAAAGAATAGATCGTGGAAGTCCATTTCGATTAATTTAATTTTAACCGTATAGTTACCAGCATAGCCCATTCCGAATAATTTTTGTGATAGTGGTGCGTCTTTATAGTATTGTTTGTATACTTTTAAAAACTTATCGCGATCACTGTAAATTAAACTTTTGACCTCGGAGTCTGTTAGCTCACCTTTTGCATGTTTTTTCTCTGCGTCTGTATCTTCTTTAATTATTTTTCCTTCTTTTCTATCTTTTTCTTCTTGTACTGATTTTTTGTATTCGTATATTTGCATGTGGATGCCCATATTTTTTGCGATAGGAGTATGTGGTGTAAGTGCAATTAAACCTCCCAAAACAATAGCGACAACAACTGTATTTACGAGATATGTGAATCCTTTATCTTCTTTTTTGCGATGAACCATATATTCAATGAATGAGAATAAAAGTGCCACGCCAAGCGTTAGAACAATTGCACCATATCCTACTTTCGTTCCGACCATAATACTTGCATACATCGCAAGTATTGTTGGAATCCAGTAATAGATTTTCGAGAAAGAAGTTGTTTTATGAATCGAATATAACACTACGATTGGGAACATAATTGCAAAAATAGAACTTAAATCATTTCCAGCAAAGAACCAACCTCTTGAACCAATCTTTGAGTGAGGATAGCTTGGGAAATCTGTACCAGTTTGCATTGCAACAATCAGTGTGATGCTGAAAATTAAAGTTGCATATAAGAAATATGTAATGATTTTATGAAACGTATATTCTTTATTTTTTAACTCTTTAAAGACGATAATATATCCAAACAGTAGCACAATTGGATATATGCTTTTTAAAATAAATTTCACTTCTTCGCCAAATGAAACTGGAGATTTGACCATCATATTATTTACAAGACCAATTGCTAGCACGATACCAAGTAGGCATAAATAGAGAATGTACTTTTTCGCCCCATGTTGTTTTCTATGAAGAAGTAGATAACCTAATGCAAGAAGCATAAAGGCGAAACGGACTACGATTCCAACTGTTGCGCTCATGTGTAATACATAGATTGAAAAAGATGTTAATAAATCTAAAATTGGTTGAAACACAATGAATAGCAATAGGAAATGCGGGAAGTAGTTATCCGTTTGTTTCAACTTAGTAACCATATGTTCCTCCATTTCTTCATTCCTTTATTTCAACACCCGAGAGATGGGTATAAAAGCCTTTTTTTGGCATAGTAAGGTGAATGAATTTCAATGTTTGTTTTTTGCATCAAACTTAAGAATACACCATTTCATTGCAATGGTAAATAGATGAAAAGCAATGATAAAACGACTTTAATTTCTATATTTTTTAACGAAATTGTATGTTTTATACGGATATATATACAAATTACGAGAAAATTAGACAGAAAATTAAGAAAAAAGAAGGATTTTTAACATGCTTTCTATAATTATAGAAGTATAATCTTTATGTGGAAAAGAGGGGTATATATAATGGAAGTAACAAGTAAAACAGAATCTGTTGTTGTGAAATATGAAGGGCGCGTAGCAACGGTTATGGTCAATCGCCCAGAGGTTTTAAATGCATTAGATGAACCAACGTTAAAAGAGTTATTACAAAAGTTGAAAGAAGTGGCGGAAAGTTCTGTTCATGTTGTTGTGTTATGCGGCAGTGGCCGTGGTTTTTCTGCGGGTGGAGATATTAAATCAATGCTTTCAAGTAATGATGAAAGTAAGTTTGAAGGCATCATGAATACAATTTCTGAAATCGTTGTGACGTTATATACGATGCCAAAGCTTGTTATTAGTGCGATTCATGGACCAACTGCTGGACTTGGATTAAGTATTGCATTAACAGCTGATTATGTTATGGCAGATATATCATCAGTTATTGCGATGAACTTTATTGGAATCGCTTTAATTCCAGATGGTGGTGGCCATTTCTTCCTTCAAAAGCGCGTCGGTGAAAATATGACGAAGCAGATTATTTGGGAAGGGAAGAAATTATCAGCGACAGAAGCGCTAGATATCGGTTTAATTGATGAAGTAATCGGTGAGGATTTCCAAACGGCTGTGAAGCAAAAAATTAATGAATGGTTACACAAACCAATCAAGGCGATGATTCAAACGAAACAAATTTTATGTGAAGTAAATCGTTCTAATTTAGAACAAACGCTTCAGCTCGAAAAACGTGGTCAATATGCGATGAGACAAACAGCAGATCATAAAGAAGGTATTGCTGCTTTTCTAGAAAAACGTTTACCAGCATTTAAAGGGGAATAAAGTGAAGCTGTGATCCGCGGGGATTTGTTTATCCCCCGCGGATTATTAGTTTTACTGCCCGTTAATTCTAGATAAAGGGAAGAAAGTGCTAACACATTTTAGTATAATTGTGTTAGCACTTTTTTTAGGAGTAATAAATGAAGAAAATTATCGGTGTTATCGTTATGATTTTACTTACATTATGCTTTGCATAGTACACCATCTCTTGCGGTACGGACTGCATTATTCTTTGAGGGACATCCAACTGTCGCTTTCTCAAGTGAAGTGAAGAAAGAACGGGATGTGAAAAAAGAGGCGATTCCTGATGAGTACCGAACCTTATACGGCGATAAGAAAGAAGAACCAGAGCATTATTTTTTTCCGGTAGTAAGGGCGCACGGATCGGGAATTGATATGTTAAGTGCTTGTGTAAAAAAAGAGTGGTTTTTCTATAAAGCAGAGCTCGGGTGTTATTAAAAGTGGGAGGAAAAGTGATGTCAACTTATAACAGATTAGTAAGAGATCGTGTCCCAGAGAAAATTTTAATGTCTGGAAAAACATATACAGCACAAAAATTAACAGGACAAGCTTACATACAAGCGTTAGCGAAAATTGGTACAGAAGAAATTCGTGAATTTGCTTCAATGAAAGAGCGTGAACATGCGCTAGATTCACTTGCAGATGCACTTGAAGTTATTGTTTCATTAGCGCGCGCAGAAGGTGCAACAATTGAAGATATAGAGCGTATTCGTAAGCAAAAAGAAGAAGAGCGCGGCGGATTTACAAGAGGGATTTATTTGATGGACGTTTCGGAAGAGTAGTTTTATAGAAAAAGCACAGCTTACTCGGTAGCGCTGTGCTTTTTTCCTGCAATTAGGCTAACGATTAAGAAGATAACAGTTAATGTCCAGCCGATTGCAATAGAAGTAGTAGTGTGAATGACATAAGAAACTTGTAAACATAGTAATGATGATAAAAACCAAATAAGTGCAATATGTACATGTTTTTTCGTTACATTCATTTTTGGTATCTCCTTTTCACTTACTAAACTAAATTTTACTATAATTTAGAAAATTAAACTATATGAGTAGAGGTTTTATCGTAATTTCGCTATACTAAATAGTAGAGAAAATGAGGAGGAAACGACAATGGCACATCATGCAAAAGAAACGATGGAATTAATTAAAGAGCTTGTCTCTATTCCAAGTCCATCTGGAAACACGGCGAAAATTATTAATTTTATTGAAAACTATGTAAGTGAGTGGAATGTAGAGACGAAGCGTAATAATAAAGGTGCTCTTATTTTAACGGTTAAAGGAAAGAATGATGATCAGCATCGTTTATTAACTGCACACGTTGATACGTTAGGTGCGATGGTGAAAGAAATTAAGCCTGACGGTCGTCTTCGTCTATCTATGATTGGTGGATTTCGCTGGAACTCTGTAGAAGGGGAATATTGCGAAATTGAAACGTCAAGCGGTAAGACGTATACAGGTACAATTTTAATGCATCAAACTTCTGTTCATGTATATAAAGATGCAGGTGAAGCGAAACGTGATGAGCAAAATATTGAAGTACGTATTGATGAGCGTGTTTCTTCGGCAAATGAAGTACGCGAATTAGGAATTGAAGTAGGAGACTTCGTTTCATTTGATCCGCGCGTTCAAATTACAGAGAGTGGATACATAAAATCACGTCATTTAGACGATAAAGTAAGTGTAGCAATCCTATTAAAATTAATTAAAAGATTGCAAGATGAAAAGGTAACATTACCGTATACAACACACTTCTTAATTTCTAATAATGAAGAGATTGGGTACGGTGGTAACTCAAACATTCCAGAAGAAACTGTAGAATATTTAGCGGTTGATATGGGAGCGTTAGGTGACGGACAAGCATCTGATGAATATACAGTATCCATTTGTGCGAAAGACTCTAGCGGTCCATACCATTATGCTTTACGTAAGCATTTAGTTGAACTGGCGAAAGCGAACGCTATTGAATATAAAGTGGATATTTATCCATACTACGGATCAGATGCATCAGCTGCGATTCACGCTGGATTTGATGTGAAACATGCATTAATTGGAGCTGGTATTGATTCTTCTCACGCATTTGAGCGTACGCATGAAAGCTCGATTGTACATACAGAAGCACTTGTTTATGCATATGTGTTATCAGAAATGATAGTAGAATAGTGAGAGGGTGGTTGATTCTATGAATCAGCCACTTTTTTTTGCATAAAAACTACATAAATTGTATTGTACAATATTAAAAAAGTAGGTTTACTATAGAATTCTAGTATTATAAAATACTAGAGGCGCACTAATTTTTTTTAATTTATTTTTGGTAAGATTTGTATATTAAGGTTATGCGTTTTAAAAATGTTAATTTTCGAGAGGAGTATTATTATTTATGAAGTATCGTGCAGTCGCGGCTGGTATTTTAGCCGCAAGTTTATTATCGTCTCCAGTTAGTAGTTTCGCAGCAGGGAAAAAGTTTTCGGATGTTCCTACATGGGCGCAGGAGTCGGTTGACTATTTAGTAGAGAAAAAAGCACTTGATGGAAAACCAGATGGAACGTTTTCTCCATCTGAAGCAGTAGATAAAGGATCAGCTGCAAAAATATTAGCGGTAGTTCTTGGTTTACCAATTGATCCAAAAGCGAAACCATCTTTTAAAGATTCGCAAGATCATTGGGCAGCACCATATATTGCTGCGGTAGAAAAAGCGGGTGTAATTAGTGGAGATGGTACTGGGAAATTCAATCCATCAAGCCAAATTAACCGTGCATCTATGGCATCTATGCTTGTACAAGCATATTCATTAGATAAGAAAATTATTGGAGAACTTCCAACACAGTTTAAAGATTTGGAACCTCATTGGGGTAAGAAACAAGCTAATATTTTAGTAGCTTTAGGGATTTCAATGGGTACAGGAAATGGCTGGAATCCTGACGGTACTGTGACTCGTGCTGAAGCAGCTCAGTTCATCGCGATGGCAGATAAAAATAAAACAAATACATCGAAAAGAATGTATATGAATAGAAACTTTATTACATATCATCAAGCATCATTATCATCTGGTATTACTGACACTCAACATAAACCACAAATGATTGAAGTGACAGAGCAAAGAGCGGATGGTTGGTTGAAGGTTGTAACAAGTAAAGGTGAGAAGTGGACACCATCACAAGAAAAAACAGAGTCTATTAATCAAGAATTCACTACATATCAAGAAGCTTCACATACGTCTACAGTGGCAGGGACACATAAAGCACAACAAGTAACTGTTATTGAAGAAAAAGATAGCTGGATTCGCATCCGCATGGGCGCTGGTTTCCAATGGGTTAATAAAAACCAATTAAATCCAGTGAAGCAAGGTAACTTCTTAGAAGGAAAAGCGATTATCATTGATCCAGGTCATGGTGGAGCGGATTCAGGTAATCCAGGTTATTATGAGAAAGAAAGTCAAACCGTATTAGATGTATCATTACGATTACAGAAAATATTTGAGAAAAAGACACCATTTACTGTGTTATTCACTCGTACAGATGATACACGTCCAGGAACAAGTGCTTCTGATTCTTTAAAGAAACGTGTAGAATTTGCTCAAAAAAATAATGGGGATATCTTTGTAAGTATCCATGGTAATGGTACGGAAAGTAAAAATGGACAAGGTACAGAAACGTTCTACTATGAATCAGCGACAGCAAGAGGAACAAATCCTAACGTATCAGAAAGTCGTTTACTAGCAGAAAAAATTCAAGAGCGTCTTGTAGATGCACTGGGAACAAAAGATCGTGGTGTGAAAAAAGGCGATTTATACGTAATTAGAGAAAATACAATGCCAGCTGTATTAGCAGAATTAGCATTTGTAGATAATAAAAGTGATGCAGATAAAATAGCTACACCAGCGCAAAGACAAAATGCAGCGGAAGCTATTTATCAAGGTATTTTAGATTACTATGAAGAAATGGGTAACAACGTGTCTTCTTTCCGTTAATAAATAAAAGAGATTGCCAATAGGCAGTCTCTTTTTATTTATAAAACAAATTATAAAGGTTTCTCTTTATTTCGGGCATGTGATATCATTTAATTTTATATAAATAGTATTCGAGTAATTGTAATCATAACAATTTAAAACGATAAAGGATGATAATAGATTGAGTAATTATAGTAAAACACCTGCATGTATATATACGTATGCGTTTCGAGAAGAGGAACGTGCTTTATGTTACTTGGAAATGCGCTCGTTCTTTGGGATGGAGTCTCACGTTAATATTTTGAAAAGTGAAGTCAAGATTGCTCCGAGTAGAAGTCCGTTTATTAAAGAGCGCGTTGAGGTTATGTATGAAGGGGACGACTTAGAAAGCATTTTAGAACAAGTGGAACAAATTGATTTGGCGGGAGCGACATTCAAAGTTATCTTCGTTAAAATCAATGATCTTGGTAAAGAAAATAAAATTGAATATGGGGAAAGACGCCTTATTGAACGAGACCTCGGCATGCATATTGAAGGAGAAGCTGATGTTCGTAATCCAGAGCGTGTATTCGGGATTGTTCCTCTTGGAGGACGCTGGTACTTCGGGCACTATGTAGAAAGTGATCCGGTTTGGTATCATCACATAAAAAAACCGCATAGCTATTCGACATCACTGAGCACACGTGTTGCTAGAGCTGTCGCAAATATCGCTGTACCAAACCCAGATGGAGTACGAGCAATTGACCCGTGCTGCGGAATTGGAACAGTAGTAGTAGAAGCACTTTCTATGGGAATTAACATCGTTGGTAGAGATATTAATCCACTTGTAGTTCTTGGAACGAGAAAAAACATCGCACATTTCGGATTTGAAGGAACAGTAACAAAAGGCCCAATTGAAGAAATTACTGAGAACTACGACGTCGCAATTATCGATATGCCGTACGACCTATTTACGCACGCAACACCAGAAGATCAACTCTCGATTCTTTCAAGTGCGCGCCGCATTGCAAAAAAAGTAGTCGTTGTCACGATGGAAACAATGGACGACATGATTCATGAAGCGGGATTTGAAATTACAGACCGCTGTATCACAAGAAAAGGATCATTTTCTAGACAAATTCTTGTTTGTGAATAAGAAAGAAAGGTCACCCATTTGGGTGACCTTTTTTGGTTTGCATTCTTGCAGCGTGATGTGTAATTGGTTGGTCGTTTAGAGCGGGCGTTTGCTGGAAGTAGTTGATAAGTCGATAGATTCCGGGAATCGTTTTGTTAGTATATTACTCTTCCTTCAACTTTTCCTGTTCTACAATTAGTAAATTGCGCAATACGTGTCCGCGGTAGCTTTCTAGTTTCCGTCCTTCCAAATAACGAACACCTAATTTCTTTAGTTCGGCTACGTACCAGCCTTTTGTTCCGTAATACATGAGACCACTTCCTTTTGCTTTTGAACAGTATATGTTGGGGTGGTTTGGAAATTTCGTCTCAAATTAATATTGAATATTCAGTTTATTTGTATTATGATTAACTTATTATCGGATGACAGTGATTAGCCTCCCTGTAAGCCCGAATGCCTTTTTGAAAATGAATAGAGGAACAACTTCTTTCCACTTGAACTTCCTTAGCAGGAGGACGAGCCATAAGGATAGGGGCAGTAAAATTCAATGCAGTTGTATGCGTTGTTTTTCTGGCTCTTTTTATTTTTTACTTAAAGTAGGAGGGGATTTTTAGAAAGCGTTGTCAATGGAGTATGGTGTACGTTCACGCTAATGGAGGGGCTGGTGAATTGTTTGGCTAAAGAGAAAAAAGAGTTACAGAAGGATTTGAAAACTCGGCATATAACAATGATTTCGATTGGCGGGGTTATCGGGGGCGGTTTGTTTGTAGGAAGTGGAACGATTATTCAATCGACGGGTCCAGCAGCGATTTTGTCCTATATTATTGGCGCTTTAATGGTTGTGCTCGTGATGCGGATGTTAGGAGAAATGGCAGCGGAAAATCCTGATAGCGGTTCTTTCGCAACGTATGCGAATAAAGCAATTGGGCCGTGGGCAGGGTATACGATTGGGTGGTTATATTGGTTTAACTGGGTCATTATTATCGCAATTGAAGCGGTGCTTTTAGGCGTGATGATTAACAATTGGTTCCCTTCAGTGCCAGCATGGATTGCGAGTTTATGTATGGTTCTTTTAATGACGATGACGAATGTATATTCAGTAAAACTGTACGGTGAGTTTGAATATTGGTTAGCGTTTATTAAAGTTATTGCGATTGTTGCGTTTTTAATTTTAGGCGTTTCGATGTTTTTTGGTCTTGTTCCAGGGGTGGATAGACCGAGTCTTTCTGTTATTACGGAACACGGTGGTTTCTTCCCGAATGGAATTCTCCCTGTTTTACTGAGCGTTGTGTTTATTTCTTTCTCGTTATCAGGAAGTGAAGTAGCAGCGATTGCAGCCGGGGAATCGGAAAATCCAGAGAAGAATGTTATACGAGCTATTAATAGTGTTGTATGGCGCCTTATGCTTTTCTTCGTAGGTTCGGTAACGATTTTAGTTATGTTTATTCCGTGGACGGATAAGGAGTTATTAAAACTTCCGTATGCAAGTTTATTTAATATGGCAGGAGTACCTGCAGCCGCAGAAATTATGAATGGTGTTGTCTTTCTATCACTACTTTCCGTTATGAACTCAGGTATATATACGAGTTCGCGTATGTTATTTTCACTTGCTAAAAAAGGAGATGCTCCGGCTAGTTTTTCACGATTAAATAGTAGAGGGACGCCGGTTGTAGCGATCTATGCAAGTATCGTATTTGCATTTATTTGCGCGATGTTGAAATTTATATCTCCTGATAAACTGTTTGCGTTTTTAGCGAATAGTTCAGGCGGGGTAACGATGCTTATGTATATGTTCGTTGCCGTTTCACATGTCATATTAAGACGAGAGAGGGAAAGAGAAGGGGCTGGCAAGCTGAAAGTGAAAATGTGGTTATTCCCTTATCTCACATATGCAACGCTTTTAATGATTGTTACAATCTTTGTTTCACAAGCATTTATAGCAGATATGCGTATGCAGTTTTACATGACGTTACTAGCTACGATCCTAGTAATAATAAGTTATTTCCTAAGAGTTAGAAAGTTAGATAAGCAAAAGTTGAATGATTTTACGATGATAAAAGATTCGGAAGTTAGTTTAGAAGAAAAATAAGAAAAGGGGTATGTACCATGTTGAAAGAGAAGAAGGATATTACAACTACAAAATCTAGCATATTACACGAAAGAAGAAAAAATGCGGTGCCAGAAGGGCCTTACAATATTACAGAGTTGTATGTGCAATCAGCAAAAGGCGCGATTATTACTGATGTTGATGGTAACGAATTAATAGACTTTGCGGGCGGAATTGGTATGCAAAATGTTGGGCATTGTCATCCGAAAGTAGTAAAGGCGATTCAAGATCAAGTGGAATCTTCTATTCATAGTTGTTTTCATGTAGCGCCGTATGAAAGTTATATTACATTGGCGGAAAGACTAAATGAGTTAACGCCAGGTGATTTCAAGAAAAAAACGATGTTTGCGAACAGCGGAGCTGAAGCAGTAGAAAATGCGGTGAAGATTGCTAGAAAAGCAACTGGAAGAAGCGCGATTGTCTCGTTTGAGCGTGCATATCACGGGCGTACACTTTTGACGATGTCACTGACAAGTAAGGTGAAACCGTACAAACATGGATTTGGACCGTTTGCATCAGAGGTATATAAATTACCATATCCGTATTATTACCGCGCTGACGAAGGGCTAACACAAGAAGAAGTAGATGCACAAATTTTAGCGTATTTCGAACGCTTTATGTTAGAGGAAGTAGCAAGTGATAATATTGCTGCGATTATTTTGGAGCCGCTTCAAGGAGAAGGCGGATTTATCGTTCCGACGACTACATTCATGCAAGGTGTCCGGAATATTTGTGATAAGTACGGAATCATTATGATTGCGGATGAAATTCAAACTGGTTTTGCTCGTACAGGTAGTTTATTTGCAATGGATCATTTCGGCGTAGCTCCTGATTTAATGACTTTCTCAAAATCAATCGCTGCTGGCATGCCGCTAAGCGCGATAACAGGAAGAGCGGATTTGATGGATGCACCTGGACCAGGTCAATTAGGTGGTACTTTCTCAGGAAGTCCGGCTGCTTGCGCGGCTGCATTAGCTGTTTTAGATGTAATCGAAGAAGAGAATTTAGTGAAGCGCGCTGTAGAAATTGGCGAGCGTATGATGGAAGTGTTTAATAGCTGGAAAGAGAAATATGAACTAGTTGGCGATGTTAGGGGCCTTGGTGCTATGACGGCAATTGAGCTTGTAAAAAATAAAGAGACGAAAGAGCCAGCAGTGGAAGAAGTTAAAGCGATTATGAAGGAAACGCATAGTAAAGGGGTCATTACGATAAGCGCCGGTATTTATAGTAACGTACTTCGCTTCTTGCCGCCTCTTGTTATAACGGATGAACAGCTTGAAGAAGGGCTTACTATTTTAGAAGCTGCTATTGCGAAACTATCAAAATAAAAAAGGTGGGGGCAGGGGAATGAAGTTTTTCAATTATATAAACGGTGAGTGGAGAGAGCCTTCCACGAATGCACATGTGAAAAATTATAATCCGCATAACGGGGAAGTGTTAGGTGAATTCCCGTTTAGTTCAGTAGAAGATACACGAGTTGCAATTGCATCAGCGAAAGAGGCTTTTCATAAATGGCAAAAGTTATCGTTTCAAGAGAGAGCAAGTTATTTATGGAAAGCGGCAGCTATTTTAAAAGAAAAGGTAAATGAAGTTGGCCGGGATGTAACGAATGAAGAAGGAAAGACGATTGCAGAAGGAATAGGAGAGACGAAGCGAGCAATTAGCATTCTTGAATATTATGCCGGGGAAGCAAATCAGCCGATTGGAGAGATCATCCCGTCTGCTAATGAAAGTACGATGCTTTACAGTAAACGTGTAGCAGTAGGACCAGTCGGATTAATTACGCCGTGGAACTTCCCAATTGCGATTCCAGCGTGGAAAATGGCGCCGGCACTTATTTACGGAAATACGATTGTCATTAAGCCGGCTGAAGTTACGCCAAAATCGGTGTACCATCTTGTGAATGCTTTTCATGAGGCTGGTATTCCAGCGGGCGTTATAAATTGTGTATTCGGCAAAGGTTCTGAAGTTGGAGCAGAATTAACGGGAAACCCTGATATAAAAGCGGTATCTTTTACTGGCTCTAATCCCGTTGGAAATATCATTCAGAAAGCAGCCGTTGAAACTAGGAAAAAAGTACAATTAGAGATGGGCGGAAAAAATCCGTTAGTTGTATTAAAAGATGCCGATATTGAAAAGGCGGTAAATATTGCGATAAAAGGTGCGTTTATGTCAACGGGGCAAAAATGTACCGCAACAAGTAGAGTAATAGTTGAAGAGGGCATTTATGAAGCATTCCGTGATCGACTGTTGCAGCGCACTGAAGCTCTTACAGTTGGGAATCCGCTATATAGTAATACATTTATGGGTCCATGTGTTTCAAAGGGGCAGCAGCAATCTGTTCTATCGATGATTGAAGTAGGAAAAGGAGAGGCTTCCTTACTGTATGGAGGTAGCGTGCCAGACGAAGCTGAGCTGCAGCGAGGGTGTTATGTTTTACCGACTATTTTTGAAAATGTAGACAAAGATGCACGCATTGCAAAAGAAGAGATTTTCGGCCCAGTTATATGTTTATTTAAAGTGAATAGTTATGAAGAAGCAGTTTCTGTAGCAAATGATACAGAATACGGATTAAGTGCATCGATTTGTACAAATAATTTAAGTTTGTCGCAAAGGTTTATTGATGATATGGAAGTTGGAATGGTTCATGTGAATTCAGAAACTGCAGGAGCAGAACCACAAGTTCCGTTTGGTGGAATGAAAAACTCTAGTGCTGGACCGCGTGAACAAGGAAAAGCAGCGAAAGAATTTTATACGAGAATAAAGACAGTATACGTAGATCAAGTATAAACAGTAAAAAACATAGTAACGGAGGATGAAATATGCGTAAAGGGACATTTTTTATGGCAGGACATTCGAGACTTCCGAAAGGGATGGCTGTTCGCAGTATGTACGAAACATTAACGATTACAATTGAGGCAGATCATAAATATCACGTCATTATTGAAGCGTCATGTACGCTTGCGACAGAGCATGGTAGGGACTTCGTCGCTCAAATGTTGAGAGGACATAGTTTGCAAGATGGTATTGAAGAAATAGTTCAAGATATTATGGACCATTATCAAGGAAAAGCGCAAAATGCTATTGTCAGTGCGGTAAAAGATTTGCATCGCCAATATGTAAGTTATTTAAATGATGAACAGCTAGAAGGAGAGTACGAGGAAACAACACCATAAAAACTGTCTAGTTTATATCGCCATAAACGAGAGCCAGTTGTATTTCCGTTAACGGGATACGACTGGCTTATTTTATTTGGGAGGTAAGAAAGATGAAAAAGTTAAATGAAGTTCAAGTGGTAAAACAAGAGACGAAAAAAAGAGGGTGCGCAGAAAGTAAGGGGATTTGTAAAATGTGTAAAGTTTGTCGAGAAAATAATAAAAAACGAATTGACAGTTAGAATATTTTGAATTATCATTTAATTAATAAGGTCCATACGAGAAATTAGCCTTCTCTATATCCGATCTTGCTTTCCTGTTTTACAAATATTTTCATACAAACTGTCTATTATTATTGTACTTTAAGAGATTAAAGAACATTCGTAATTATGAGCCAGTTGTACGTTTCTACGATTTTATGTCGTGGTATGCGTATAACTGGCTTTTTCGTTGTTAGGACAGTAAGACCGAATCTCAGCATAAGAAGATAAGGATAACTGTCTGTAAAAAGCGTCAATACGTTCTTCATATTTAAATTAGGGAGGAATTGAAATGTCGATTATTACAGAACAAAATACGAAGATGAAATTTGCAAAGAAATATGAGGGGTATGAAATTGCTCCTCATCCAGAGCATAAACGTTTATATCATATTACGCTAAACCAGCAATTGCTTAAGCAGTTTTTTGAAGAGGTAAAAGAGCATTCAGAGCAGTCACTGCAATACATTCCTTATTCTCGATTTAATCTTGCGGATGGAATGAGAAAGATTTTTGGGCAATCATTTATGGATAACATTCGCGGCATTATTCATGACCGTGAAACGGGCGGATTTACAATTGGGGTGCAAGGTGAAACATCAGATCCAGCAGACTATGTGAAATTTGCAACAGCATTAACACATTTAATCGGGGAGCCAAACTTTGATGCAATGACAGGAACGTATTATGCTAGATTTAATGTGAAAGATACGGATAGTAGTGATTCTTACCTTCGTCAAGCGTACCGATTGTTTACACTGCATACAGACGGTACATTCGTTGATGAGCCGACAGATTGGCTTCTTATGATGAAAATTGAAGAGCAAAATGCAGTAGGCGGAGAATCTCGTTTACTACATTTAGACGATTGGGAAGATCTTCAGAAATTTAGAGAGCATTCACTCGCATCTGTTAAAATTACGTATAAAGCACCACCAAGTAAAAATTCGCAAGAAATCGTCTATCGTGAAACATTTTTTGACGTAAATAACGCACCGTGTATTTGCTTTATTGATCAGTTCGCTTATCCAGATAATATTGAACAAGCAAACTATTTGAAAGACTTATCATATTCTGTTGAAAATTCACCAGCAACACATGCATTGAAATTACCAATTGGGGACTTAGTTCTTTTAAACAACTTATTTTGGATGCACGGAAGAGCTGCATTTGAGAAAAATAAAGATTTATATAGAGAACTAATGCGTCAACGTGGTTGTTTTTCTAAATAAGTTTGTACGGCGGGTCTTAAAAAAGGCCTGCCTTTCATCATATTAAGGGGGAAGTAGGATGTATGACTTTATAATTATTGGCGGAGGAATTGTTGGCCTTTCAACTGGAATGGCTTTAACGAAAAAATTCCCTCGTGCGAAAATCGCGATCATTGAAAAAGAAAAGGAACTTGCACATCATCAAACTGGACATAATAGCGGAGTAATTCATTCTGGAATTTATTATAAACCAGGGAGTTATAAAGCGAAGTTTGCCAAAGAAGGAAACGCAGCTATGGTTCAATTTTGTAAAGAAAATGACATCGCTTATGACATGTGCGGAAAAGTAATTGTCGCTACAGAAAAAGAAGAACTTCCTCTTTTACATAACTTATATGAAAGAGGCTTACAAAACGATTTACGTATTGAAAAAATAGATAAGGAAGAATTAGCTGAAATTGAACCTCATGTAAAAGGACTTGGGGCAATCCGTGTTCCTTCTTGCGGGATTGCTGATTATAAAGGAGTAAGTTATGCATTTGCCCGTTTGATTCAAGAAAGCGGAGGAGAAGTACATTTAGGAACAGCCGCAGAGCGTATTACTGAGAAGAAAGACGCCGTAACAATTGAGACAAACAAAGGCGTATTCAAAACGAAATTCCTCATTAACTGCGCTGGATTACATAGCGATCGTATCGCGAAAAAGACAGGCATATTAACGGATATGAAAATCGTTCCGTTTCGTGGTGAATATTATGAACTTGTCCCAGAAAAACGTCATCTCGTAAAACATTTAATCTATCCAGTCCCAAATCCAGAATTCCCGTTTTTAGGTGTTCATTTCACAAGAATGATAAACGGAGACGTACATGCAGGACCGAACGCAGTATTAAGCTTTAAGCGAGAAGGTTATACGAAAACAGACTTTGATATTAAAGATTTCATGGAAACAATGACATACACAGGCTTCTGGAAAATGGCAATGCCAAATATGAAAGAAGGCATAAAAGAAATGGTGCGTTCATTTAGTAAACAATCATTCCTGAAAAGCTTACAGCGCTTAATACCAGAACTGACAGAAAAAGATATCGTGCCAACTCATGCAGGTGTAAGGGCACAAGCTATTTTATCAAACGGAAATATGGTTGATGACTTCTGCATTATCCCTGGCATCAATTCTCTGCACATTTGTAATGCGCCATCTCCAGCTGCAACGGCTAGTATAAAGATTGGTGAGGAGATTGCTAAGCAAGTACCGGATGTTGTGGCGGTTAGGGTTTAATGGGTAATGGGTCCCCCGGGTTTCGGGGGATTTTTTTGTTTAGTGGTTGGCTGGTTGTAAGTCCCCACACTGCTTAACGCTCTACTTCATAAGTAATCCCATACTTCTTTAATTTCTTATATAAATTAGCCCGGGACATGCCTAACTTTTTCGCAGCGATGCTTTTATTTCCGTACGTGTCTTCGAGAGCTTGTATAATTCTAGTTTTCTCTAAGTTCTTTTTCTCATCAGTGAGTGAACACTCTGTATGATGGACAGACTTTTGCGAAGGCAATAGTTGCAAAATATTTGCTTCGCGTATTTCTTTCCCATCATGAAGGACAATTAATCTTTCTATTATATTGCGTAGTTCACGAATATTACCCGGCCAAAAATATGTATGCAATCGATTCATTGCTTCTTGATGAACGAATGGAGCGGGCTTGTTATATTTAAACGAAAATTCTTTTAAGAAATGATGAGTTAAAAAGGAAATATCGTCTGTGCGCTCTCTTAGCGGCGGGATGTGCGCTGTGAAAACATTTAATCTATAAAACAAATCAGATCGAAAAGTTCCGCTGAGCACCATATCTTCTAAAATACGATTCGTCGCGGCAATAATTCTTACGTTTATTTTTTTCGGCGTTTGTCCGCCAATTCGGTAAATCTCTTTTTCTTGTAAAGCGCGAAGTAGTTTCACTTGCATATCAAGGGGGAGTTCTCCCACTTCATCTAAAAATAAAGTACCGCCATTTGCTAATTCTAACTTTCCTGCTTTTCCGCCTTTAGCGGCTCCAGTATATGCCCCAGATTCATAACCGAATAACTCACTTTCAAAGAGAGCGGCAGGAATAGCGCCGCAATTAATCGGGATAAAGGGTTGCTTGTTTCTAAGGCTTGCTTCGTGAATGGCCTGGGCAAATAGCTCTTTCCCAACGCCGCTTTCTCCTGTAATTAAAATCGTCGCATCAGTTTTTGCTACCTTTTTCATGTTGTGGATAATGTGCTGAAGTGTTGCGTTATTACCTTTAATCGTGCTGAAGGGGTCATCTTGTTGATGTTGAATCATTTGCTTTAATTGCTGTAATTCTTCAGAAGTAGAGGATAATTTTTCATTTAACTTAATCGTCGCGGTAATATCTCTTTCTACAGACATAGAACCAATTAATTCATTGTTTTCATCATAAATAGGAGTCGTACTAATTAAGACGTGCTTATCTGGCCGAGGAAGATGATAAATATCTCGAACCGGTTGCCCGCTCTCAAGAACTTTCAAATTCATAATATCTTCCTTTGAAAAAAACTCTTGCACATTTCTACCGATAATATCTTCTTTCTTAATGTCATACATTTTTTCTGCTGCCTCATTCCAGTACAACATAACGCCCTTCGTATTTACGATAGAAATCGCTTCTTCTACGTAAGAGAGGAGTGTATGTAACGTTGGAACTGCAAAGCTATCGAATTGTTTCATAGTGTAGCCTCCGGAAATTTTATCAAAAAGTAGACAGTAGTATACAGATTTGTTGCCAAAAGGATACACCTTTTTCAGAAAAATGTAAACAAATTAACGATTGGTATGTTGGCATGATACTTGCAATGAAAAGAGTATAAAAGTATGAAGGAGAGATAGAAATGAAGGTTAGTAAAATATACACAACAATTGATGCTCACGTAGCTGGAGAACCACTCCGAATTATTACGGGGGGAGTGCCGGAGATAAAAGGAGAAACGCAATTAGAAAGACGCGCATACTGTATGGAACATTTGGATCATCTTCGTGAAGTTCTTATGTATGAACCGAGAGGACATCACGGCATGTACGGTTGTATCATTACTCCGCCTGCAAGTGCTCACGCTGATTTTGGTGTTTTATTTATGCACAATGAAGGCTGGAGTACGATGTGTGGTCACGGCATTATCGCTGTTATTACAGTCGGGATTGAAACGGGGATGTTTGAAGTGACAGGCGAAAAACAAAAATTCATTATTGATAGCCCTGCTGGGGAAGTTATTGCGTACGCAAAATTTAACGGGAGCGAAGTAGAGTCTGTATCATTTGAAAACGTTCCTTCTTTCGTATACAAAAAAGACGTTCCTATCAAAATAGATGACTATGAATTCCAAGTAGATATCGCATTTGGTGGAGCATTCTACGCTGTTGTAGATAGTAAAGAATTTGGTTTGAAAGTCGATTTCAAAGATTTAGCTGCAATTCAAACGTGGGGCGGTAAAATTAAACACTACATTGAAAGCCAAATGGAAGTAAAACATCCACTTGAAGAAGATTTAAAAGGAATATACGGCGTTATTTTCTCAGATGAACCGAAAGGAAAAGATGCCACTTTACGAAATGTAACGATCTTTGCTGACGGGCAAGTAGATCGTTCTCCTTGCGGCACAGGAACTTCCGCAAGAATCGCAACCCTTTTTGAAAAAGACGCTCTGCAAAAGGGAGAAACATTCATCCACGAATGCATTACTGACGGACAATTTGAAGGAGAAGTGTTATCCGTAACAGAGGTAGACAAATATGAAGCTGTCGTTCCGAAAGTAACGGGGAATGCGTTTATTACAGGATTTCATCAGTTTGTAGTAGATCCGAGAGATGATTTGAAGCGGGGGTTTTTGTTAGCTTAATGTTTTCTTAAGGGAGGGCCTTTGGATGAAGTGGTGGCGAAAACAAAAATTACCTGTGAAAATTTTGATAGGGGCATTAATCGGTATTGCTTTAGGGGTAGCATTTGGACCGAAAGTAGCGGTTTTAAAACCGATTGGGGATATATTTATTCGTTTATTACAAATGATTATCGTTCCTTTAACTTTTTTAAGCATCGTCTCAGGCATTGCGGGGCTTGAAAATCCGAAAATGTTACGGGCAATTGGCGGAAGAATTTTCATTTACTATGCAATGACAGCGGTATTAGCGACTAGTATTGGCGTAGTAATTGCTTATATTATCAATCCTGGTAAAGGGGTAGAAGGTCTTCTTGCGAGCGGGCAGAACTTTAAAGAGGAGAAGTTTAGTTTTGTAGATAATATTGTGCAATGGTTTCCTTCCAATGTCATTCAAGCAGCAGCAGAAACAAGTATGCTTCAAATTATTATCTTTGCTATTTTTGTCGGCATGGCTCTTATTCTTCTTGGCGATCAAGCGAAAGGGACTCGTAAACTAGTTCATGAAGGTGCAAAAATAATGATTAAAATTGCGGAAATGGTTATTGGATTTGCACCGTACGGAATTATGGCGTTAATTGCTCATGTAGTTGGCACATTTGGATCAGATATGCTTACAGCGGTTGTTAGCTATGTAGTAGCTGATTATTTGTCATTGTTACTTATTATTCTCGTTATGTATCCAATTGTATTAAAAGTTTTCGGGAAGATAGGTCCAGTACATTTTTATAAGCAAGCAAGTCCAGCTATGCTCGTAGCTGCAAGTACGACATCGAGCAGCGCAACGCTTCCAGTAACGATGGAAGTGGCGCAAAAAAGACTTCGTATATCAGAATCAGTAGCTGGCTTCACCATTCCGCTTGGAGCTACTATTAATATGAATGGACTATCAGCGGCGCTTGGTGTTTTAGCGGTTTTTGCATTAAATGTATATGGAATTCCAATTACATTTGGGCTTATTGTGCAAACTGTATTTTTAGGAATCGTCCTTGCAGCGGGCTGCGCCGGAGTAAAAGGTGCAGACGTTATTACTGCGACCATTTTACTTTCTACACTAGGGCTCCCGCTAACAATTATCCCGATCATCGCGGCTGTTTCCCCGCTCGTTGATATGGGGCATACTGTTGTGAATATTACAGGTGATTTAGTAGGAGCGCAGGTTGTGAATGAAAATATAGCACAAAGTGAGGAGAAGAATATAGGAAAGGGTGAACAAATATGCTAGTCATAAGCGCAAATGAACAAAGAAACTTAGTAAATATGAATGAAGTCATTGAATATGCGGCGCTTGCTTTAAAAGAATTTTCAGCAGAAAGAACGATCACACCAATTCGCGGCTCATTACCATTTGCGAACGAGCAAAATACCGCATTAATTATGCCTTCGGTAGCGGAAGGACTGGAAGCTCTTGGTTTAAAAGTAGTAACAGTAGTCCCGCAAAACAAAAAGATAGGAAAGAAAACGATAAACGGGATTGTAATGCTATCAGACTTTCAAACAGGAGAACCACTCGCACTTTTAGAAGGTTCCTATTTAACGATGATCCGAACAGGCGCCTTATCAGGAGTAGCGACAAAACATTTAGCTCGTCATAACGCAAAAACTTTATGTATCATCGGCACCGGTGAACAGGCAAAAGGAATTGCAGAAGCTGTATTCACGGTTAGAGATATTGAAAAAGTAATTTTATACAACCGAACGGAAGAAAAAGCCTATGCATTCGCGCAATATATACAAGAGAAATTCAACAAACCAGCTTATGTTTACGCAAGTCCAGATGAAGCGATAAGTGAAGCAGATATCATCGTCACAACAACGAACGCATCCACACCAGTCTTCTCAGAAAAACTACAAAAAGGGGTCCACATAAACGCCGTCGGTTCATTCAGACCGAGCATGCAAGAACTACCATCTCACGCCATCACAAGCGCAAACAAAGTAGTAGTCGAATCAAAAGAAGCAGCATTAGAAGAAACAGGTGATCTTCAAGTTCCTATAAAAGAAGGATTATTTGAAGCGAGCGACATCCACGCTGAACTTGGCCAAATTATAAGCGGGGAAAAGGCCGGCCGCGAAAACGATGAAGAGATTACTATTTTCAAATCGGTTGGTTTGGCAGTAGTGGATATTATCGTTGCGAAGTATTTGTATGAGAAAGCGGTGGAGCGTGGAGTGGGGACTACGATTCAGTTTTGAGGCTGCCTTTTGGTGGTCTTTTTAATTTGGGTTATAAGTTACTCTATTTGGTGCTTCATATATTTTTGTATATGAAAGTGTATGGAGATTATATTGTGGTGTTCTTTTTGTTTATAATGCGCTTTTGCATCTCAAATGTAATGCAAAAGCTAGTGTTAAAGGACATTCACAAGTAGTTGTTGAACTCCTTCGCAAGGGAGAGCTTGAAAGATAAGAAAGCAGCTGAGTTTTATACAAAGAGTCGGCTATTTTTCTGTTTATTTAATACTCTAAAGATACACATCTTAAAGAATATAAGATATTTATGTTCAAAATGCCTTGGTAATTGATTAGAGAAATGAGTTTGGAAAATAGATTAATTTTATTTAGAGAAGAAGAACTTAGAAAAACATCTAATCATATTATTAATTTGAATGAAAATTTTAATATATATCAGTATTGGATTCTATTGGAGTTGTCTTTGTTTGTCCCTTATTTTCAAATTGGAGAATAAGGGACAAAGTTTTATGAAGGAGTAAATTTAGACATCAAGTATACAGCGTGTTTACCATTCTCGCCATTCTTCTGTTATGTCTTCTTCGGATTCTAAGCCAGCTATTCGTGCTGCTGTATCGATAAATTCATAGAGATCTTCTCTTTCCATTGTTTCGATAAAATAGTCATGTTCGTCATTTAATTCATTTATGTTAACAACGACTTCTTTAACGACTTGCATTATTTCGACTTCGGTTGGATTCTCACCCAATTGCTCTAAATTGTTAATGTAAGTGTCGAGAACTTTATTTGTTGCACTTATATTTTCTTCAGTGAAAAACTCCCCATCTTCATCATTCTCAATCCATGGGGTTGTTGGTTTGTTTTTTTTCAATTCATCAAATGTCATGATAACCTCCTAAAAATGTTTTTTATCTTTAATCTCATTCTACATTTTCGATCATATATAACAACCATTTCAGAGAAATCTCTTGTAGGCTGCTAGTTTTTTAACTCATTTTACGAGGCCATCTATTCGTGGTCTTTTTATTTTACCCTCCGCATAAATATAGTTTATCGCAAGGATTCATTGATAGATTTCAAACTTTCTACCTTTGCGAAAAAGTTTGACAATACATACGGGTAGTGGTAATTTAAAACCTATAAGAAAACTCGGTATTAATTCCGAGTTTTCTTATAGGTGTAAATAGTCGAGAGGGGTCGAAATATGAAGAAGAAGTTGTTTGCATTACCATTTGTCCTACTATTACTTATTGCATTAGCGGCTTGCTCAGGAGAGAAAGATTCTTCGAAGCAAGCGAACACTAGTAAATCAGGGACTCCGAAAGATGGAGGGACGTTAACAGTTGGTGTTAGCGACAATCCCGATACGATGAATCCGCTTTATGCGAATGATCGTGTGTCGTTAACTGTGCAGCAAGCTTTATATGCACCGCTGTATCATATGGAAGACGGTAAGAAAAAGTTTGTTCTTGCTGAGAGCTTTACGCCTTCAGAGGATCAATTAACATGGACTTTAAAACTAAAAGATAATTTGAAATGGCATGATGGTAAGAAAATTACATCAGACGATATTGTATTTACATTCCAATCTATTTTAGATGAGAAGCAAAATAGTTCAAGCCGTGAAAACTTTATTTTTAAAGGAAAGCCGCTTGAGGTGAAAAAAGTGGATGAGCTAACGACTCAATTTGTATTACCACAAGTAAGTGCATCTTTCGAAGGGGTTATGAACGATTTCTTCCCAATTCCGAAACATGTATTTGAAGGTGAAGCAGATTTAGTGAAGAGTAAGAAAAACCTACAACCTGTAGGATCAGGTCCATTTAAATTAAAAGAGTTTAAATCAGATGAATATGTTGCTTTAGAGCGATTCGATGATTATTTTGCTGGTAAAGCGAAATTAGATTCTATCGTGTACCGTGTTGTAAAAGACCGTAATACAGCAAACGTTTCACTTCAAAATGGTCAAATCAATATGAAGATGATTGAGCCGCAAGACTTTAAGAAATTAGATAGCACTGGGAACTTCTCAATGGTCACATTCCCTGAAGGTAGATTATTCTACTTAGCTTATAACTTTAATACAGACCTTATGAAGAAAAAAGAAGTGCGCCAAGCAATTGCGCATGCATTAGATAAGAAAGAAATGATTAACTCAGCATTCGTTTCTAGTCAATTTGCAGAACCGGCAAATTCAATCTTAACGCCAGACGCTATGTATTATGCGAAAGATATTAAAGAATATAAGTATGATCAAAAAGAAGCGAAAAATTTATTAGCAAAAGCTGGTGTAAAAGATAAAGAAAAAATACGCGTTATGTATGTAACGAATAATAAAATTATGGAAAGCTTAGCGCTATATACACAACAAAAATTACAAGAAGTTGGTTTACAAGTTGAACTGAATGCATTAGATGCTAGTGCGGCAAGTGAAAAAGGCTTGGATAAAGAGAATAAAGAATATGACATTACATTTGGTGGTTACATAATGGGACCAGAGCCAGATTCATATAAGAGCTTATTCTTAAGCAATGCAGAATACAATTATGCACGTTATAAAAATGCTGACTTCGATAAGTTATGGGAAGAAGCTGCAGTTGAAACAGATAAAACGAAACGCGCAGAGCTATACCATAAAATTCAAGATACAGCGAGAGAAGACTTACCGTATCTTCCAATCGCATATCCGAAAGCAGTTATTGCAGTAGATAAAAAGTTTGATGGATTAAAAGAAGCAAAAGCAATTCCAGTCACAATGTTTGAAGATCTATCGAAGATTTATGAAGTGAAATAAGAAACTATGAAGAAGCTGGTGGAAATCAGCTTCTTTATCCCGCTTTAACGGGCTGATAATCAGTGGGTGATGGACAAAACCCCACTGATTAAAGTTTCACTTTATCTTGAGGGGGGAAGTTTGTGTATAAAGTAATTGCAAAGAGGCTTTTAAATGCAATTCCGCTTTTATTTGTTATTTCTATTATTTCTTTTCTATTAATAAAACTGGCACCGGGCGATCCAGTTCGAAACTTTGTAACGCCGAATATGAGTCCAATTGATGTCGAGCGTATTCGCAAAAGTTTAGGACTAGATCAACCGATTTACATGCAATATATTTTATGGTTAAAAAATATTTTAACAGGAAACTTTGGATACTCGCTTCAAAATCATCGTCCTGTTTTAGAACTTATTACAGAAAGATTACCCGCAACAATCGGATTAATGGGATCATCTTTACTCGTCTCATTTGTAATCGCAATACCACTTGGACTATTTACAGGTGTGAAAAAGAATTCTATCTTTGATCGCATTGTGAACTTTATCTCCTATGTGGGAATCTCAATGCCAGTCTTTTGGTTCGCTTTACTATTAATCTACTTATTCTCTTTAAAGTTGAACCTTCTTCCGAGTATGGGTATGCGTACAGTCGGTCAAGATTCCTTCTGGGATATTGTCCAGCACGGCATTTTACCTTGCATGGTGCTAGCGTTCCAAAACGTCTCTGTTTATATGAGATATATTCGTTCAAGTACCATCCAGCAATTAGAAGAAGATTACGTACAAATTCAATATGCGTACGGCGCTTCAAAGAAAACAGTTTTATTTAATCACGTACTTCGAAACGTATTAATACCGATCATTACAATTTTCGGATTATCCATTCCAAGTTTAGTAGGCGGAGCGTTCATTACGGAAACAGTATTCTCATGGCCAGGACTCGGTTCACTCGGGGTGAATGCTATTTTTAGATTCGATTATCCAATTATTATGGCAATTACATTACTGTCATCATTCATGTTAATTCTCGGTAACTTAATTGCTGATATTTTATATGGCGTAGTAGATCCGCGCATTCGAATGAGGGGGTGATTTGGAATGAATAATAGGAGATTTCAAACGATAAAAAATAGTTTTACGAAAAACAAGTTTGTTGCAATGGGGGTTATCATACTTGCGGTTTTAACGATTGCATCGATTTTTGCATTCATATCACCGTACGATCCTAGTAAAATGTCGATTCCAGATCGCTTACAAGAACCGAGTTTAAGTCATCCGTTCGGCACGGATGATTACGGAAGGGATTACTTAACGAGAGCGTTATATGGCGGACGAGTTTCACTTGCGGTTGGTTTTCTAGCGATGGTTGTTTCCATTACAATCGGTACGGCAGTTGGAACAATTAGCGGATATTTTGGCGGAAAGTTAGACAACTTCTTAATGCGAGTTGTTGAAGTTCTTATGTCGATTCCGTCATTCTTTTTAATGTTGTTATTAAATGCGTATTTAAAACCAGGAATTACAACGCTTGTTCTTATTATCGGATTATTAACGTGGATGGACACCGCGCGTATCGTAAGGGCAGAAACGTTATCTGTAAAAGAGCGTGAGTACGTTTTGTATGCAAAAGTATCGGGACAAAAGTCATTGATGATTATTGTAAGACACATCATTCCTAACATTTTATCGACCATTATAATCGCAGCGACATTAACAATTGCGACATCGATTTTAATGGAATCATCACTTAGCTTCTTAGGATTAGGTATTAGAGAACCAGATTCTTCTTGGGGCAGCATGCTGAACAATGCGCAAGGGTACATAGGTGAAGCTTGGTATTTAACGCTCTTCCCAGGGTTCCTTATTTTATTAACAGTACTAAGTTTTAACGTAATTGGTGAAGCGCTGAAGAAAGCTTTTGCACCAAAAGGAGCTGGGAATGAGAACTAAAGTGTTAAGTGAAAGGAGTGAGAAGCGTGTCTGAAAAACTATTAGAAGTAAAAAACTTAAAGACTTCTTTTTTTATAGAAGACGGCGAAGTAGAAGCCGTTCGCGGCGTTTCATTTAGTTTGAAAAAGGGTGAAGTCGTGGGGATTGTTGGCGAATCGGGAAGCGGAAAGAGTGTTATGGCGAAATCCGTTATGGCCCTCGTTACGTCGCCAGGGAAAGTGAAAGAAGGAGAAATTCTATTTCACAATGAAAACGTGCTTTCTAAATCGGAGAAAGAATTGCGTTCTATGAGAGGGAATCAAATTTCACTTATCTCCCAAGATCCAATGTCTGCACTAAATCCAGTTGTGAAAATTGGGAAGCAAATGACGGAAGTAATTATTCGGCATCAAAAAGTGAAAAAGAAAGAAGCAGAGCACATCGCAGTCAACTTGTTAAAACAAGTCGGTCTTTCTTCACCGGAAGAAAGGGTGAAACAATATCCGCATGAACTAAGCGGTGGTATGAAGCAACGGGTTATGATCGCAATGGCGATGTCTTGTAATCCAGACCTTCTCATTGCGGACGAACCGACGACAGCGCTTGATGTAACGATACAAGCACAAATACTAGATTTAATGAAAAACTTAAAAAACGAAACGAATATGTCATTACTTCTTATTACGCATGATCTTGGAATTGTTGCGCAAAACTGTACACGCGTTATCGTTATGTACGGCGGGCTTATTATGGAAGAAGGACATGTACTTGATATTTTCCAATCGCCGAATCATCCATATACGAAAGGGCTATTAAACTCTCTGCCAAAAATATCGAACGGCGTAAAAGAAAGACTAGCGCCAATTCAAGGTGTAACGCCAAACTTATTACATCCGCCGAAAGGATGCCCATTCGCAGAGCGTTGCCCGCATAAAATGGACATTTGTGAAACAGAACGTCCACCATATTTTGAAATCGGAAACGGAAGACGCTCTATGTGCTGGCTAAATGATAGGGCGGTAGGTGATTCCCATGCATGAAGAAAACTTAATTGAAGTTCGGAACTTAAAAAAGTATTTTCCTATTAAAAAGGGACTATTCGGCAGAAAAACAGAGCAATTAAAAGCAGTCGATGACCTAAGCTTCACAATTAAAAAGGGTGAAACATTCGGGCTAGTAGGAGAATCCGGCTGCGGAAAATCAACGACAGGAAGAAGCATCATTCGTTTACACGACGTCACTTCAGGTAACATCCTATTCGACGGAAAAGATATCGCAGATCTAAAAGAAAGTGAACTAAAAGAATATCGAAAACGAATGCAAATCATTTTCCAAGATCCATACGCATCGTTAAATCCGACAATGAACGTATTCCAAATTATTAGCGAACCGATGAACATTCACGGCTCTTACAAAGAGGAAGAAAGAAAAGAAATCATTCTAGACCTACTCAAAAAAGTAGGCCTAAAAGAAGAACACCTATATCGCTACCCGCACGAATTTAGCGGAGGCCAAAGACAGCGCATCAGCATCGCGCGCGCACTATCTGTAAAACCAGACTTCATCCTATGTGACGAACCAATCTCAGCACTAGATGTCTCAGTCCAAGCACAAGTCGTAAACATGCTGCAGGATATTCAAGAAGAAACAGGCGTCACATACTTATTCATCGCACATGACCTATCCATGGTAAGACATATATCAGATAGAATCGGAGTTATGTACTTAGGAAACATAGTAGAAATTGCCGACAGCGAAGACCTATACACAAAACCGGCACATCCATACACACAAGCACTACTCTCATCCATGCCAGAACCAGATCCAACAAACACAGGCAAAGAACGGATCATCCTAGAGGGAGAAGTACCAAGCCCACTAAACTCACCATCCGGCTGCAAATTCAGAACAAGGTGCAAATTCGCCACTGAAAAATGCGCGCAGGAAGTACCGAAGATGGTTGAGATTGCGAAGGGGCATGAAGTGGCTTGTCATTTGTTTTAGAGGGGGAGCATCGGGAGGACCTGGTGGTATTTCAGTTGGTAATATGATAGTTGGTATGGCTTGTAGCGTTAAATAATTTATATAATAAACAATAAACATAAAAAAGAGCTAAGGTTCTCATACAGCCTTAGCTCTTTTTATGTTTGTTAAACAATATCCTTTCAAAAAATATTTAAGTCTATATTTATCCCGCTATTTGCCGGGCAGTAAAACTCCCACCTCAAAATTCAGGTGGAGCAAAGAAGTTAGGTGGGAGATCGACTGCCCGTAAACGCCCGATTGGTGCGGGCTAATAATCAGTGGGGGATGAACAAAACCCCCACTGATTAAAGTTTCACTTTATAATTTTTTCTATCTTAATGCATAAAGACAGGGGAGGATTATATTTAATTTCCGTCCATACTTCTGATGGGATGGACATCAATGAGATGTGGTTTTTTGTTCACGGGTTTTTAACATCTTTATTTACAGTGTTTTGAATGTAAACTAATAATAAAAAGTTTGCTTTCAAATTAGAAAAGGTTAGTCCCTCACTCCACTCCAGCTAAAAACCTCACACCAAAAAACAAAGGGGAACTCAATTGTTCAAACTCATATAAAGTTTCAATCTTGTCTAAGCATCCATTAGGATATACAATTGATCATCTATTTTTCTTTACATAATCTCCAGATACAGTCCATATCAACTATAGATTCTTGTCTTATGCTAAATGTAATCAAAAAGCAAGTAGATAAAGATAATGACTAAAACATTAACTCTAGATACTTTTTTGATGAATATTACAAATAAACAGGAGGTAATGAAAAATGATTAAAACATTATTAGCAGGAGCACTTTTAAGTACAGGATTGGTAGCGGGAGGTGCAGTAGGTGCAGATGATGCGAAAATGGACAATTTAAAGTCAAATGAAGATAGTTCAAATCAAGTAATTACACAAAGTGCAGATGGAACAACGTCTTTCTCACAAAACTTTGATTTACCTAAAGATGCAGTGCCAGCAACTCCTAAAGGAGACGCAAAAACTGTTGAAAGAACAGAAGGTACAGGTTCTCAACCTGGATTTGAAATGGGAGCCCCTGAAAAACCAGAACATGCAAAAACTGTTGAAAGAACAGAAGGTACAGATTCTCAAGAAGGAAAAATGGTACCAACAAAAGAAGGTACAGATTCTCAATCTGGATTTGAAATGGGAGCCCCTGAAAAACCAGAGCATGCAAAAACTGTTGAAAGAACAGAGGGCACAGACTCTCAAGAAGGAAAAATGGTACCAACAAAAGAAGGAAATTAAATAATATATAGTTATAACGAAGAGCATCCAAAAAGTGGTGCTCTTTTTATATTATAGGAATCAACCGGTTTTACTCAATATAGAACTGTGGCGGGAATTCAAGCTAGAATATGGGTTACTGTCTCTTCAAATCATGGTGTTTGAAGCACTAGTTTTGGTGGTAACGTTACAACATAAACATTTTATTAGAGATTTTTTAAATTTACATACACTCTAGATAAACTACATATCAACTTCAGATACGTGTTTTATGATACAAGTAATCAAACAAAAGGAGGGCAATACAAAATGATTACAACAGTATTAACAGGGCGCTCTTTTAAGTACAGGAGATTATTAACAGGTGGAGAAAATGTTGAAGATGTACAGACAGATAAACATATTCCATATGAACAAAATGAATTGCAGCAAACTCTAGAAAAGTACGATTCGAAGAAATTTGAGTTATAAAAAGAAAGTAGATAAATATAGTGAAAATAGATAAATTGACAAGAGAAAAGCACTTTGTGTATATCACAGGTGCTTTTTATTTTCATTTTGATATAGGGCTTGAATTAAATTTTTAAACTAAAATATATACGGCAAAAAGGGGGGAGTTCATTGCACAAAGTTATTTATGGAATATTAATTTTAATTTATACTTTGTATTCATTTTTTGTAAGTGATGGAAGTGAAGTAAGGTTTATTATGGTGTTAACTATAGTACTTATCTTTTCTGTGGTTTTAGAAAAAGGAAATGCAAACAAAACGACTGATTAAAGGTCTTTTTGTTTGCATTTTTTAGTTGGCTATTAAAGTCCAGATGTTTTAGAGGTAGCACCAAATCGCCATCAAGCTTAAAAAACGATTTATCCCCAAACAATAAAAATGAGCTTTTTATTACAAGTTAGCACCAAATTTCGTTTTTGGGACACTATTAAATTTTTAGTTGATGAAAACACTCACCTAAAATAGAAAACTTTTAACCTATTATCATTTATTCCGTGGCTTTTAAGGTATTTAACACGACTTTGGTTGCGTCTGCAATAAGTTTATCATCGTATTTAGCATCTTCTTTATCATGATTAGAAAGTATAGCAAGAACAATCGGCTTTTTATTTGGTGGCCAAATAATTGCGATATCATTTCTTGTTCCGTAAGATCCCGCGCCTGTTTTATCAGCTACTTCCCATCCTTTTGGTACGCCCGCACGAATCAATTTATCTCCAGTTGTATTTCTCTTCATCCAATCTACTAATAGTTCACGTTTTTCTATTGGAAGTGCAGTTCCTAATGTAAATGATTGAAGTGTCTTAGCTATCGCTTCTGGTGTACTGGTATCATGTGTTTCTCCTGGATGCACTTCATTTAATTCAGGTTCAAATCGTTCTGAAGTAGTAACAGTATCTCCCATTTCTCTCAAGATTTTTTCAAATTCAGAGGGCCCCCCTAACTGTTTAAGAATCAAATTATGTGCTGTGCTGTCACTATATCGAACAGAAGCATCTGCAAGTTCTTTTAACGTCATTCCTGTACCAACATGCTTTTCAGTAATTGGATTATAATTAGAAAGATCTTCATGAGTATACGTAATCCTTTGATCAAGAGCTTCTAATGAGTTCTTGCGTAAAAGAGCGCCCACAGCTAATGATTTAGATGTAGATGCAAATGCAAAACGATCATCTGAATGATAAGCAACAGTTTGATTTGTACCTGTGTCCAGTGCATAAATACCAAGCTTAGCATCATATTCTTTTTCAAGTTTAGCGAAAGATTGATTACCTGTATTTTCTTGTTTAATTTGATTAGCTTGATTCGCTTGTTTAGGTGGTTCAGATTGAGTGTTACTATTGGAACAGCCTATAAGTGATACACATGAAAGTAATACTACAGGCACAATCTTTTTGTAATGTGAGATGTTAAAGAACTTGTTTAAAACGAACATAAATTTTCAACCTCTTTCAAGAATATATGGATTTTGTCTAGGTATTCTAAATACCGATGCAATTAAAGATGGCATTGGGTAACAATACTACTGCAGCTAAAATTTCACAGGTTAAATTACATTCAAAACGTTTATCCCGCATTAACGGGCAGTAAGACCCCCACTGATTAAAGTTTCACTTTATATGATTGATAAGTCACGGTTTGGGCTGTTTCTTTTTTGTTTCCACTTGTAATGGTTCACCTGTGAAAGTATTAAACTTGTAATACTTAACCGTAGTATTACGATGCGTATTTTTCACTTTTTGGGATAATAAGTCCTTTCTTTTTTTTGTAATACATAAAAATAGATGTCAAACGGGATATGTTCTATCCAATCTGGACAACTCATATTAGAAATACACTTATTAGACACTCTAAGTAATAAATTTGTTCCACTTTAAGATGAGGAAGAATTTGGGGTTTGTAAAATAACAATGGAACTACGTGTTTTTTCGTCATACAAAAACCTCTACATATAAGTAGAGGTTTTTAAATTGTATATTAATGAATTATGCTTTTTTAGATAAAGAAAATCGAGTTCAGGTAAACGAAGAACATAGCATACGTAATTTTAACTAGATTTATTATTAGCTAGTGTATCTCCACCATTAAGCTCCGCCTCAATCTGCGAAGTCTTCGATGACTCATCCATACGCCAATACGTAATAAAGCTTATCGCGATACATCCAGCTACATAGAAGTAGAATAGTGATTCCATTCCGATACTCTTTAGCCATAATGCGATGAACTCGGCTGTTCCGCCAAATATCGCAACAGTTAGTGCATACGGTAAACCTACGCCTAGTGCGCGAATTTCAGTTGGGAAGAGTTCGGCTTTTACAATTGCGTTAATGGAAGTGTAACCAGTAACGATAATGAGGCCGACCATCATGAGTAAGAATGCTACAATTGGTTCTGTCGTTTTTTCCATAAAGAAGAAGATTGGTGCTGTGAGTAAAGTTCCGAGAATACCGAAAGCCATTAATAGTGGGCGGCGTCCGATTTTATCAGATAATAGCCCTGCAATTGGCTGAAGTACAACGAATATAAGTAGTGCGACAAAGTTAATCCAGCTTACAATTTCTTTCGGAAGACCGACTGTGTTTACCATGAATTTTTGTAAATATGTTGTGTACGTATAGAATGCAACAGTGCCTCCAAGTGTTAGGCCGACTACAGTTAATACTGCTTTCGGATGCTTCATAAGAGCGCGAATTGTTCCTGCGTTTTCGCGGTTTTTAGATTCCATTTTTGAGAACTGCTCCGATTCATCCATCGTACGGCGAAGCCATAATACAGCTACTGCGCCCATTGCTCCAATAATGAATGGAATACGCCATCCCCAAGCTTTCATATCTGGTTCGCTTAGTAATTGCTGAAGAACAATTTGAACGCCTAACGCAACCATCTGTCCAGCAACGAGCGTTACATATTGGAAACTTGAATAAAAGCCACGGCGTCCACTACTAGCCATTTCAGATAAATACGTTGCGGAAGTTCCATACTCTCCGCCGAGTGACAACCCTTGCAGTAAACGAGCGAGAACTAAAATAATTGGCGCCATAATACCGATGCTTTCGTAACTAGGTGTACAGGCGATAATTAAAGAACCACCGGCCATAACTGTAATGGAAAGCGTTAATGCTGCCCGGCGTCCGTGCCGATCTGCATAACGTCCCATTAGCAAACTTCCGATAGGGCGCATTAAAAATCCAACTGCGAAAATAGCTGCTGTGTTCAGTAACTGACTCGTTGGATCTCCTTTAGGAAAGAATTCTGCTGAAAAATAAACAGCAAAAGCAGAGTAAACGTACCAGTCGTACCATTCAATTAAATTGCCGACGGAACCTTTAAAGATATTGCCGGCGACTCGGTTAGATTTTGCTTGAGCCATAATAATTCCTCCTCTTGCTTATAAATAAAATGACAATTATGAAAGCGCGTTCAATATAGTTGAATTGTACTGTTCATGGACTAAAATCTCAATATTATGACAATTTTATTCTTTTTGTACTTTATGTACATGAAGAGTTTTAATAGTTGCTTCATTATTAGTTTTGTCATAATAATAGAAAAAGGAGATTGATAGTTTTGAATATTTTTTCAAAGGATATGGAGTATGAAGAAATCACGCAAAGTGTCATTACAAACGAAAATAGTAAGCTTAATTATTACGTTAATTTTATTTGTCGTTCTCCTATTAGCCGGAATATTTGTTTACATTCAGTCCGTTGATACGAAGCGCCAAGTGGAACAATTAGCTCTGCAAACGGCGAAGTCACTTTCTTTTATGCCAGCTATAAAAGATGCTTTTCAATATAACGAGCATAAAAGTACCATTCAATCCATTGCGGAACAAGTTCGTGAGCAAGCTGGTGCAGATTATGTAATTGTGGAAGATCGCTATGGGGTTATGTATTCGCATTCTAATTCGGAGTTGATTGGTACAAAGAGTAACAATCCATATAACTATGAAGCACTCACTTTTGGTGGCTATTATACGCTCGAAGGAAATGGTGCAAGTGGCCCGGCTTTAATGGCGAAAGCACCTATTATTATTCATAACGGAGACTATGATCAAGTCGTAGGCGTTGTGACAGTAGAGTTTTTAATAAAAGGTATTGAATCTAACATATTGAGCAGAACGAAAGAAATTATCCTCTTCTCCTTAGCGGTGTTATTAGCCGGAATTGTTGGTGGCATTCTTTTAGCACGTAGTATCAGGAAAGATACACTCGGTCTAGAACCGAATGAAATCGCAGCGCTATATCGGGAACGAAGCGCAATACTACTATCTATAAAAGAAGGAATTATCGCCATTGATCAAAACGGTTTTATTACGATGATGAACACTTCGGCAGAAGAAATGCTGCATGTAAGTGATGATTATATGCATCAGCACATTTCAAGAGTTTTACCGAATTTTAATATGGAAAGAGTGTTAGAAAACGATCAAGAAATCGCGTTTCAAGATAAAGTGTTTATTTTAAACATGACACCGATACTCGAAAATAACAGTACAGTAGGTATTGTATGTAGTTTTAGAGATAAAACCGAATTGCAAAACCTTGTGAACACAATATCTGAGGTAAGAAAGTATTCAGAGGACTTACGCGCTCAAACGCATGAATTTACAAATAAACTTTTCGTTTTATCAGGTTTATTGCAGTTAGGGCACTACAGAGAAGCGATTGAATTTATCCAACAAGAATCTACTATTCATCAAAGCCAAAACCATATTTTATTTCATCAAATTCACGATGCGAAAGTACAAGCTATTTTATTAGGGAAACTCGGAACAGCGTCTGAAAAGAAAATTGATTTTCATATTGAGGGAGATAGTGCTCTTCAGCCATTACCAGACCATATAAAAGTTTCACACCTCATTACGATTGTTGGAAACATAATCGACAATGCGTTTGATGCGGTGAGTGAACGAGAGGAAAAGAGTGTTTCGTTCTTTGTTACGGATATTGGGCACGATATCGTTTTTGAAGTGATAGATAGCGGGATAGGAGTACCAGCAGAAAAAATCGCAACTATTTTTCAAAAAGGATTTTCAACGAAAGGAAATGACCGTGGTTACGGACTAGCAAACGTGAAAGAAATGGTAGATCTACTAGAAGGAACAATTGAAATTCAAAACGAGAAAAATGGGGGAGCTATTTTTACAATTTACCTTCCGAAAACATTGAGAGAAAGTACATAACAAACAGGGGGATGGACATATGTTGAAGGTCGCAATTGCAGAAGATGATTTCCGCGTAGCGCAAATTCAGGAAGAGTTTTTATCAAAAATAAAAGATGTAAAAGTGATCGGAAAAGCATTGAACGCAAAAGAAACGATGGAACTACTACAAAAGGAAGAAATCGATTTACTTCTATTAGATAACTATTTACCAGATGGAATCGGAACAGACTTATTACCACAAATCCATGCTGATTTTCCAAACGTTGACGTCATTATGATTACAGCAGCGAATGAAAACCATATGCTAGAAAAAGCAATTCGAAACGGCGTAAGCAACTACCTTATAAAACCGGTCACGTTAGAAAAATTTGTCCGTACAATTGAAGACTATAAAAGAAAGAAGCAATTATTACATAGTAACAATGAAGTAAATCAAGCACTCATCGATAACTTTTTCGGTACTTCGCAAATGCAAGATATGAAAAACTTACCGACAGGTGTTGATCCGTTAACACTTCAAAAAGTGAAAGGAATTATAAAAGGATTCGAAGAGGGCATTACAATAGAAGAAATGGGAGAACAAATGGGAGCTTCTAGAACAACCGCGAGAAGATATTTAGAATACTTAGTAGCGACAAACGAATGCACAGTAGAGTATACATACGGCATTATCGGGCGACCAGAACGAAAATATCGAATAGGACGAGGACTATGAAAAAACGATTATTACTATGTATATGGATCATGACAGGAGTAATAGCTGGTTGTTCCTCGGAAAAATCCCATACGAATAAAGTGAACATCGACAAAGTAGAAATCGTTGCGCCAAACGTTCAAGGAGCAGGATGGGACTTAACAGCACGAGCGATGCAAAAAACGCTGACAGAAGAAAAAATCTTCACAAAACCAATCACTGTCACAAATAAAATAGGTGGCAGTGGTGATGTCGGATGGAAATATACGAAACAAAAAGGTGGTCACGTACTGGCGATTAACTCAAGCTTACTCATAACGAACAACCTACTAGGCCACAGTAAACTAACATATAAAGACTTTACACCGCTCGCGCTACTTGCATCAGACTGGGAAGTCGTTGTCGTATCAAAAGACTCTAGCGTAGATAACGCAAACGAACTAATGGAACAATTAAAACAAGACAAGAAAAACTTCAAAATCGGCGTTGCCCCAGGCCTAGGAAACGACGATCACCTATCATTCGTACAAGTAAGCAAAGCATTCGGCATAAACCCCGCCGAACTAGAATTCTTCGTCTACGAAAACAAAGAAAAAATCATAAATGCCCTAACGAACAAACAAATAGGCACCGCAACCATGACCCTATCCGAAGCCGAAAAACAATACAAAGCCGGCAAAATAAAAATACTGGCCGTATCCGCACCAAAACGGCTAGACCGATTACCTGAAATTCCAACATGGAAAGAACAAGGAATCGACGTCATCTTCCAGCACTGGAAAGGGATTATGGGTCCGAAAGATATGACGGAGGAAGAGGTTGCTTATTGGGATGGTGTTATTAAAAGAATGGTGGAGAGTGAGAGTTGGAAGGGGATTTTGAGGGAGAGGGGTTGGGAGAGTTTTTATAAGGATAGTGGGGAGACGAGGGGGTTTTTGGAGGAGAGTAGTTTAGGATATGGTGAGTTGGTAGGAGGAATTGGTTTGAAATGATGAGAGGTAGTACTTCCACAATAAGCTATGTAAATCTCTTCTCTTATAGAAAAAATACCTTCTCACCGTGTGTACTAATCATGTGAAGTGAGGAGGTGTTTTTTTGCGGTATAAGGATTGTAGATTAAACTAAATTACTCGTTAACGTTATTGGCAATAATAGAAGCAATATAAGAATTATTCAACCAATAACACTGCTTTGTAATGTACTGACCATCAGGTAAAGTTACTTTATCAGCACCATCGCGAGCTTTTGGTCTAATATGCGCGACGCCGTTGAAATTTATTTTTGGTAGATTATTTGCTTCGACGACTTTATCACCACGTGTTTTGTATTCAATTTGAATACCTTCATTTATCACTTTATTAACTTCTTCCCATAGTTCACGTATTTCTTTTTCTATTGTAGGGACAGGCATGTTCCAAAGCTTAATACCTTTAAAGTAGAGTTTACGGTTTGGGTTTTCTTTTTTTGTTTGGTTAAATTCAAAAATTACGAATAAAAACTTGGTTTGATAGAAGCGTTCTCGAATTTCGCTTTCTTCCCATGATTCGTTTGTCCATTGATGAAAATCAATTGTTTCAAATGACATACTTTGTTCTGGTTTTCCGTTTGGCTCTAAACGAATTGTCTTAAATTCTATATTAGCTTTCGCAAATTCTTCAATTTTATCGAGTCGAGTTCCTTTAATACCAAGTAAAGAGCTTACTAATAACGGAACAAAGCTCTTGGTTGTAGGTTTGTAATCGATAGATAATTTTTGAGCAATTTCTTGATCAGTTAGGCCTATGTAATTCTCAAATTTTGAGTAAAGGATTTCTTCTAAAGATTTTCCTTTTAGTTCATTTGTTGTTGTAAAACTTACTAGTTCTTCGTTTAGGTGATACCTGCGAACTAGTGCTGTCATATAAGAAGGCTTTAACGAAAAAGCTCTTTGCATTGCTGGAATTTCAGAATACGGTTGTGAGCGAAGTGAATTTTTATTGGAACCTTTTGTACAAGCTCCTAAATAGTTTGTATCACCTTCGGATAATTCATGTGCTTTGCCGGCACGAATTTTATTTACGATGGTTTCCCAGTCTTGTTTAATTATTTCTAAATCAGCTTCAGGATAGGTGAACAGAAGACTTTTTGTAATATGAAAATCTTTACGGTCTACGCCAGGTACCCATTCATAGAACATTAGTAGTAGCTTTTCGTTTTTTTTCCAAAAGCTTGATGTCTCAAAGTGTGTATGAACTTCTTCCATATAGTTGATAATATTTAAGACTAGCCGTTCTTTGGCTGATAATGAGCCGTTTTTATTTTGTTTAAATGCAGTTACTTTGAGTTCAATACCAAGGTGTTTAAAGTCAGCTTCTGCGTTTGAATTTACTTCATATCCAAAAAAGCTTTCCTCAATTACTTGTCCTAGCCCACCTTTTGACTTTGCATTTGCGAGTCTGTCAGTTGTATCGATTTCACCAAATGTTTTTCCTTCAGCTTCATGTGCTTTTTGCATTAGTTCTTCTATTGTAGTGTAGTCCATAATAATCTCCTTTCTGTATCTATTGCTGCGTTATACCTTTATAAAACATTGCATATAAAGTTATGCTATAATTAAAAGCTGTTTCAATTTTATATAAGTAAAATTTATAAGGAGGAAAAGGCAGTTTGTTCTATTAAATAACTGTTATATTGGATCTGTTCAAGAGAAGCTGTTTCCTTTTATAATATTGATATTGCGGCGAACTGTTTTCTTAATTGCCACAAGCCAGAAAAAGGAATTGTAAAAAAGTACGGTTCTTGAAATGTTATAGTTGATCTTTTCCTCACTTTTTATTATAATGAAGCATAGATAAATAAAATACCGAAAGGATGTTCGTGTATTTATGGTGAAAGTAGTAGAACTTTTCGCGGGAGTAGGAGGTTTTAGATTAGGACTAGAAGCAAACGAAAACTTTGAAGTTCTTTGGGGCAACCAGTGGGAGCCCTCAACTAAAGCACAACATGCATTTAATTGTTATGCAACTCGCTTTGAAAATAAAGGAATACATGTAAATAGAGATATAGCGGAAGCTTGGCCGGAAATACCTGAGCATGACTTATTAGTAGGAGGCTTTCCTTGCCAAGATTATTCTGTAGCACGTACTTTATCAAATGAAAAAGGAATACAAGGGAAAAAAGGTGTTCTCTTTTGGGAGATAATGAACATAGTTAATTCTCGCAAGCCAAGATTTGTTTTGTTAGAGAATGTAGATAGATTATTGAAGTCACCAGCAAAACAAAGAGGTCGTGATTTTTCTATTATGCTGGCTAGCTTTAGAGATGCAGGTTATGCAGTGGAATGGAGAGTTATTAACGCCGCAGATTATGGAAACTCACAAAGAAGACGAAGAGTATTTATTTTTGCGTACTTAAAAGAATCTCATTTCGCATCTGTTCAAAATGGAATGAAGTCGTTAGAAATACTATGTGAAAATGGATTCTTTGCTCCGATTTTCAATGTGCATGAAGCACCTAAAGAAAACAAAAAAAGAGGGCAATTTGAGTTGCCGGTCGATATTATTGAGGTTTCTGATACATTTAAAGCTGAATACTATAATTCAGGTGTGATGATAGATGGACAAGTATATACGGAAGAATTAGTTCCAGTAACTGAAAATCCAGAGACTTTAGGTGAGGTTGTTCAGAAAGTATATGCTGAATTTGGTCCAGCAGATGAATCATATTATTTGAAAATGGATAAGATTAACAAAAAGGGAAGAACGGAATTTGAGGAACTTAAGTATCTTAAAGGTCCTAAAAAAGAAGAAAGAGTATCAAAGGCGACGGGTCATAAATATTTCTACTCTGAGGGAGGAATGGCATTCCCTGATGATTTAGATAAGCCTGGACGTACAATGTTAACAAGTGAAGGAACATGTAATAGAAGTTCCCATGTTATTGAAGATCCTTATACAAAAAGGCTAAGATATTTGACACCAGCTGAATGTGAGTTGTTAAATGGCTTCCCAATGGACTGGACGAATACAGGAATGCCACAAAGAAATAGATACTTTTGTATGGGTAATGCTTTAGTGGTTGACTTGGTGGAACGAATGGGTGAGCGAATTTTAGAAATTAACCAGGAAGAAGAAAAAATGAAAGACTTTGTGCAGTTGAGTTGGTTTTAAAAAATAGAGAAGGGACAGAGTGTATAAATTTACTCTGTTCCTTCTCTATTTATTGTTAAGAGTATAAATTAATTTTTAGGTATTTTATGAACCGATACATTTTGTGTAAGAATCACAATGGGTTTCTAAACTATGAATAAATATCTCGCTAGTTACCAATAATCCTAATTGTATTTTGTGGAAACTTGGAAAAGGAGCAGAATTACATGAAATAGTATAAATAAGGCTTATGTAGATTCATTCCTCTTTATGAAAATGGTACTATATAATTATATTTTCATAGGAGGTTTCAAATGAATTTTATAGTATACTCACATCGACATGGTCAAAATATACTTGAAACGAACCCAGAATTTACAAACACCTGGCTAGAAATTCAAAAAGCTCTTTCTAATATTACAGATGAAATGCTCTTACAAGTTCATAGACAAAAATATATTGGTTCAAACAAAAGTTTATCAAAGGCAATTAATCAATTAATTAAGGAACAATTGGCTACCTTTGGATGGAAAAGTGAAAGTTATATTTTTAAGGATAAGAGATATAAAAATAAAGCATGGCGTTTAGACTTTGCTAAAGATATTATTTCTGTAGAAGTTGCTTTCAATCATAGTGGGACGATTGCATGGAATTTAATGAAACCAGTTATTGCAAGCGAATTAAATCATGTTGAAAAAGCTGTACAAACTAAAATAGGGATTATCATTTCTGCAACCAATGAATTAAGAGATTCGGGAGGATTTGACTCTGCAATTGGAACGTATGAAAAGTACATTGAGCACTTAATGCCTTTAAATACTCAATTGACGGTACCTTTGGTGATTGTAGGCTTGAAGAAGCCTGAAACATTTTTTATTGAAACATATAAAATCAGTAAAGATAAAACAAGAGGACGAATTAAATATTATGCTGATGCGGAATTACTAATTTAATTATGGTGAATTTGGGGTTAATTATATTTTATACTATGATATCAAGTGTGTAATGGCTAGATTTTTGGCATTTTGGGACATAAGTTCTTTGAAGTAATCTATTTCTTTTTCATCATATGTATGATTGTCATTATCCGAATTCCCAACTTTCTTCACAACCGAAGAAGAAAACTATATAAAAGAAGCAATGCAGCAGTTTAACCCCTAGTTAAACTGCTTTTCCATTATAATAGAAGAAAAACCAAACGGAGGAAACCCACATGCCAACCTACAACAAACTAATCCGAAATAAAATCCCACAAATAATAAAAGCTAACGGAAAAACACCAACAACAAGAATTCTATCTGAAGACGAATACATAAAAGAACTCTGCAAAAAAACACAAGAGGAACTAACCGAATACCTAGAAGCAGACACAAAAGAACATAAACTCGAAGAACTATCCGATCTTCTAGAACTAATAAACGCCCTAGCCGAATACGAAGGCACAACACTAGAAGAAATCAACAACATTCGTAAAAAGAAAGCAGAAGAAAGAGGCGGCTTCTCAGATCGAGTCTTCCTAATCAAAGTAACCGATAACTAACCCTCATAAGCCCCTTACTAGCCCCTCCCAAGTAATAAATCACTAAGAAAAAACACAACAAAACAAAAACACCAACAAACACCGTAGTAGTAGTCAAAAAAAATTAGAAATAACACGCCAAAAACCCGGACCTCCTTCCTATATATAGTACAAAGAGGAATTTTTCATTTTTGAATGAGGGCGGGAGGAACTTTAATGGCGGTGTATCGTAATGTGCAGGTGAATTTTTGGCAGGATGATTTTGTTTTGGATTTGACGCCGGAGGAGCGGTATTTTTATGTTTATTTGTTAACTTGTTCGAAGACGACGCAGTGTGGGATTTTTCCTTTTCCGAAGCGGTTAGCTGAGATGGAGACGGGTTATAACAGGGAGACTGTTGATAAGCTCTTGCAGCGCTTCATTGATTATGGAAAGATTCTTTATGATGCGGAGACGAGGGAGTTATTTATTTTAAATTGGCTTCGTTATAATCCTGTGACGAATACGAATGTGGAGAAGTGTGTGCTTCGTGAGCTTAAGGGTGTGAAGAATAAGGAGTTTGTACGTATGTTTCTTCGTAAGTGCGTAGAGGAGGAGCTGAATGTTCCGATGCTTTTAACGCATTTCGGTATGCCTGGTGATTTGGCTGTGGATGATGTAGAGCCGGTTTGTGAGGAGGCAGAGAAAGAAGAGGTTATAGAGGAAGAGACGGGAAGTAAGGTGTTCACGTTTTATGAACAACATTTTGGTAGTTTGTCTCCTTTTACGGTAGAGGAATTGAATGCGTGGATGAATGATTTGTCAGAGGAGCTTGTGCTGAAGGCTCTTCAAATTTCGTATGAGAATAAAAACCGGAAGATGGCTTATGTGAAGGGGATTTTGCGGGGATGGCACGGAAAAGGATTTACGAAAGTGTCTGAGGTTGAGGCGGATACGGCAAGGTTTCGGAAGAAGGATTCGTCTGTTAGTACGGTGGAGACGGAGAATTTTTTGGCGAAGTGTGAGGAGTGGGAGAAGAATGCACCTTCTGAGGAAGAGTTGCAGCGCTTTTTAGCGGAGCGCGGGTGGCGGCCGTGAGTATTCAAAATGTGGAGGCGGAAAAGACGGTATTAGGTTCTCTATTACTGGATGGAGAGCTTATTAAGGAGTGCCGTTTGACGGAGCAGTATTTTTCTATGCCGGTGCACAAGTCTATATTTCAGTTAATGCGAAAAATGGAAGAGGAAGGGCAACCGATTGATCTTGTGACATTCATTTCTAGGGTGGATCCGAATTTTTTGAAGGGGATCGGGGGAATGGAGTATTTTATAGGGTTAATGGATAGTGTGCCTGCTACTAGCAACTTCTCTTATTATGAGGGGCTTGTTCGAGGTGCCTGGAAGATGTATCAGGCGGGTGTTCTTGGACACAAGATGGGAGAGCGTCTTATTGCGGAGAAGAATGAGAAAATTATTGGTGAGACGATTACGGCACTTTGTGAGTTAGAGGAAAAGGACTGCGTATGTGAGTTTGATTTGAAGGATGCGTTAGTTGGTTTGTATGAGGAGCTTCATCAAGATGTGAAAGAGATTACAGGTATTGAGACTGGTTATATATCGCTAAATAAAATGACGTGCGGATTGCAGGAAGGTGATTTTGTTGTTCTTGGAGCGCGTCCTTCTATGGGGAAGACTGCGTTTGCGCTAAATGTTGGACTGTATGCGGCGAAGTCTGGAGCGGCGGTTGGATTGTTTTCATTAGAGATGAGTAGTAAGCAATTGTTAAAAAGGATGGCGTCTTGCGTAGGCGAGGTATCAGGAGGTAGGCTGAAAAATCCGAAGCACCGTTTTGCGATGGAAGACTGGGAAAAGGTAAGTAAGGCGTTTGCGGAGATCGGGGAACTACCACTTGAGATTTACGATAATGCAGGCGTTACAGTGCAAGATATTTGGATGCAAACTCGTAAGTTAAAGAGGAAGCACGGTGATAAAAAGCTTTTAGTCATTGTAGATTATTTGCAGCTTATTACGGGCGATCCGAAGCATAAGGGCAATCGATTTCAGGAGATTAGTGAAATTTCACGGAAGCTTAAGTTGTTAGCACGTGATTTAAATGTTTGTGTAGTAGCGTTGTCGCAATTGTCTCGTTCCGTAGAGTCACGTCAAGATAAGCGACCGCTTTTATCCGATTTAAGAGAGACAGGACAAATTGAGCAAGATGCGGATGTCATTATGCTTATGTATCGTGAAGATTATTACGATAAGGAAACGAAGCAGAAAGAGATGACGGAGATTCATGTGGCGAAGCACCGGAATGGACCTGTGGGGAGTTTTAACCTAAGATTTTTGAAGGAGTTTGGGCGGTTTGTGGAGGGGAAATAGTGAAAAGACTGGAGTATCACTTTGCAAATAAAATAAAGCATAAGTGTTCTATTTCATTCACTTATGCTTTATTTTATGATTCTTTCAATATGCTTCTTATTTTTCCATAAAGAAAGATCTTCTCTCTGCAGTAATCCATTGCTGCAAGTCATCTTGGCTACGTCGTACAAGTCGATTCACTAAAACATCATGCCATACATAATCCTCTAATAGGTATATATGAACGGGGTCATCTGTATAAAAAGCAATATTACGCTCCTCAAGTGATGGTCCATAAATCATCTCTTTAGAATCTATCGATAAAATAAACCAATGTTCTGTAGACAGGGTTTCTGTATAAGGTGTTATACGATGGGCTTCTAGATTTTTAATGGGATTTTCAACATGTAGGGTAATACCTTGTATCATGACTTTATCGGCTACCTCAGATAGTTCTTCTTTTAATACTTCGTACATCTCATCCCACATCGAAATGACAATACGTTTTTCTGCTTTTTTGATTAATGCCTGACAGTAGCTAATTATTGTTTTATTGTCTTTTAAAGTAATCACTCGATTATCCGTTGTTTCCTCGGAAGTTTCTAGTTTTTTTAATGAATCACTGATTCCTTCATAAGTAGACTGCCATTCTGATTGAGCCTTCTGTAAAAAGACTTCAACCGGTAGAGGTGAATAGCGAGTGGTATCATTTATTTCTTCCTTCATGACAATTCCTTTTTCTACAAGGTTACCCAAAATCTCATAAATTCGTGCTCTTGGGACACCTGAATCCTTACTCACTTGGTAGGCTGTGACAGGCCCCTGTTTAACAAGAGATACATAAGATTTAGCTTCATATTCATTAAAACCAATTTTTTTAAGCTGTTGCACTATGTAGTCCACTTTTTTCGTCCTCCGATGTTTGCTTTTATATTTCAACGTTACAATAACTGTTTACATTTAGCAAATTATTAGTTACTATTCGAATAGTGACTAAAGGGGAGGTTAATAGTATGGATTTTTATTTAGACCCATCAGTATTAATTATTTTGATTGCTTTTGGATTTTTAGCTGCATTTATTGATTCAGTTGTAGGTGGTGGAGGACTGATTGCTTTACCAGCTTTATTATTTACAGGACTGAATCCAGCAAGTGCAGTAGCCACGAATAAACTAGCATCGACAATGGGGTGTGCAACTAGTAATATTGTGTTTTATCGTTCTGGTAACCTTGATTTGAAATCAGCGTTTAAATTATTTCCACTCACTTTCATAGGTTCCGTAATAGGTGCATGGACCGTTCATTTAATGAACCCAGAAGTACTGAAGCCATTGATGCTGATCATGCTTGGTGCGGTTGCTATTTATACGATATTCAAAAAGAATTGGGGTAGTATTTCCACTCATAAAAAATTGTCTGGTCGACACGTCATTATCTTTACTTTTTTTGTTTTTGCTATTGGTTTTTATGATGGATTTCTAGGTCCTGGCACAGGTTCGTTTTTAATGTTTTCTCTTTTATTTATTGGGTATGATTTTTTAAAAGCAGCAGGTAATGCGAAGCTTCTTAATTTAGGAAGTAATGTTGGTGCATTGTTGATGTTTATGTATGTAGGGCAAGTAAACTATGTGTATGGTTTTATAATGGGGATTGCTCAAATTGCTGGAGGGATTGTTGGCTCCAAATTTGCTATAAAAAAAGGAAGCGGGTATGTTCGTGCTCTTTTCATTACAGTAACTTGTTTATTGTTAGCGAAAAATCTGTATGACTATATTCAGTAAGTAATTTTGAACATCTTCACTTCAAAGAACGTAGAAAAGGTCAAATATGAAGGCTACATAAAATATAAGAAGATACTAGGGGGAAATTTCTTTTAACATTTTTTAGATGCTACCTTATTCGAAGATAGCATCTAAAAAAAGGCTCATTTAAAAGAAAATTTAAGTTAAGAGAATGAAAATAATATAAACTTATATTTTTCTGGGGTATGTTTATTGATCATAGTGAAATGTTTACTCTATATTCTTCTTATAATTAGGCCTCAACAAACTCTTAAAATCCAACTCAGCAATCAACACACTTAACAATATAAGCGTCGCCCCTAAATATCCTTTCCCAGTAAGCGTTTCGCCTGTGAAAACGAAGGCAAAGCCTGCGGAAAAGACAGGTTCTAATGAAAAAATAAGTCCTGTATGGGTAGGCGTAGTGTATTGCTGGGCGATTACTTGCACGATGAATGCGACTGCGGTGCAAAATATGCTTAAGGCTAAGATGATTAGCCATGAGTCGATCGTGCCAGGAAGCTTTGGCGTTTCTATAATGAATGAAAAAATAAGGCTAAATAGGCCGACGAAACCGAGTTGTATGACCCCGAGCGCAATCGAGTTCACATGTTTCGTTACACTTCCAGTAATGATGACATGAATGGCATAAAATAAAGCAGATAATATGCAGAATATATCGCCATTACCGATCTTGAATTCGCTAGTTAATGTTAATAAGCCGATTCCTATTATCGTTAAAATGATTCCTACTATAACTTTCTTTTCAGGAATGTGTTTTAAAAATATAGCTGATAATATTGGAATGAAAATGACTGTGAGACATAGTAAGAAACCAGCATTAGAGATACTAGTATACTTTGTGCCAAACGTCGCAAAAATGTAAACGATAAATAAAACAGAAGCTAGTATAAAGGCATATTTTACAGTTTTTAAATCGACTTTGAATAAATGTTTGTAAAATATTAAACCTGATAAAAGAAAGGCAATAATAAATCGTAATGCGATTAAATTATATTCTTCTATGCCATCAAGTCCAAGCTTTGTAAGTAGGATGGATGCACCCCAAAAAAATGTAACTAGTAGTAGCATTAAATCAGCTTTTAATTGAATTTTCATTTCTATTCCCTCGTTATGTATAATTTATGATTCCATACCCCTATCCCTATCGTTTATTTTAATATCAATTCTGAATATTTGGAACAAAAATTTATCGACGCTTTTTTCTCCATCCAATTATTGAAAGTTCGGATCTGAAGAAAATCGGTATGTAAGTTTCTAAAGTGAATAGAAATAATGAAAAAGAACCCAATTTCTCTATTTTATATGGAGAGATTGGGTTCTTTCGTTTTGAAATGATTATGAGAAATTTCTTATATATTTCTCATATATTCATCATGTTTCTTTCATCCTCTTCTCACGTCCAAGTTTTACACTCATATGTATCAAAGGTAAAGGGAGGTAATACATTTTTTACTTATTTCAAAACGAATGATAGATGGTGGTGAGCAGATGAAAAAGAATAAACGTAAAAAATTGCGTTGGTTAAAATGGATTTTGATCCTTCCGTTACTTCTGGCATTACTATTGTTTGGATTACATAGTATGAAGTTCGAAAGGTGGGACCATGAGAAGCATAAGCAAGCGGCGTATACTGTTTCTCACGATAAAGAAAGGGAAGCTTTCATCGCGCAAAAAGAAAAGTGTAATAACTTTGAACGCGATCAGCATCATGAAAAACATCATGAAAAAGAGTTTGAAGGTTTATTCTTTGTACCATTCCTGTTAGCGTTTGGATTTGTTCTTTTCGGATGGTTCATGCTTCGTAAGTCTGAAGGGAATATGGTTAAAAAGTGGACAGGTATATTGCTTCTAGTTATTGGTTTATTACCGGTCCTTCCGATGCTTGCATTTGTTGCAGCGATTGTTTGGGCATATAAAAAGTTTAAAGAAAAAAGAATGGCAACTGATATAGATTTATACAGCGATTTTCAAGTACAACAACAAGTAGATATTTTAGATCAATGGGAACGCAATATTCGTAAGGAGGAGAAGTAATAATGGGTATTTTAAAACGTATTAAAAATATTGTGGTAGCGGATGTGCATCAAACGTTAGATAAGGTAGAAAATCCTGTTAGCATGTTAAAGCAATATCTTCGCGAAACAGAACAGCAAATTACGAAAGCTCAAAAAGCACTCGCTCATCAATATTATTTAGAGAAGAAATATGAAGCATTAATTTCAGAAACGGATGCCCTTATTGCGAAGAGAACTCGCCAAGCTGAGCTTGCAGTATCACGCGAAGAAGATCAAATGGCACAGTTAGCCCTGCAAGAAAAAATCGTGAATGAGAAAAAAGCGGAGCTATATCGCAAGCAGTACGAAATAACAAAAGAGCAGACAGCGACGCTTTATGAACAAATTGACAAATTGCAAAAGAAATATGGAGAGTTGCAATATAAAGAACTAGTTCTTGTTTCGCGGTTAAATGCGGCGCGAGCGATAAAAGAGAGCAACACGGCAATTGATTCTTTCCATACAGAAAGTGCAGCGAAAGGCTTTGCACGCATTGAATCGTATGTGCAAAAACTAGAAGCAGAAACAGCTGCTAGTAACTATTTTTATAATTTGAAGTCTCCTAATCAACAAGAAGTGTTAGATCAAAATTTGCAAGAAGAAGTACAACTGGAGTTAGAGAAGTTAAAAGAGAATAAATAGTATGCAAAACGCCCATTTCATATGGGCGTTTTTTTGATGTTGAAGTTATTCCTTTTCAAACTGAAAAATATCCCGATTAATAAGTTGGTGGAAGTGCCTATCCATTTCTGCTGCAGGAACTTTTCTTTCGTTTTGAAACCACCACGCACTTAATGAAGTGATTACTCCTGAATAAAATACCGTTATTAAATCATTTGGCATCGTATGATTTTTACAAAGGCGATTTAGCGCTTCTGTTTCTTGTTTTCTTGTTTCGTGGCTTAAATAATACATGCGGCTATTGAATTGTTCATCGGACATTTGCGCCTCAAATATTTTACAGATTTCTTCATGATGCAGGAATTGTTCCATCACTTGAAATGGTTTACTTAATCGATCTAAAAGTGGTATTTCAGCAATCATTTCGCCATAGCGTTTAAATCCAAATGCTAATAAAGCATCTTTATCTTCAAAATGTTTATAAAAGGTTGTTCGGTGTACCATCGCGCGATCGCATATTTGGTTAATGGTGATGGCACTATATTTTTGTTTTGGTTGCGTCATTAATTCAAATAAGGAATTCCATAGTAATTTATGTGTACGTCTAATACGTAAATCAAGTTGTTTTTCATTATCGTTCATCTACAATTCTCCTTTTTTGTAGATTAAATATACAGTGGCTGAAAATTGATTCTCCCTTTTTAATCTACATATGTATATTATATTACATGTGTTCCGGTGTATATAAAGCTTTTTAAGTAAAAAACAGGAGGAGAATGAATACATGAATATAACAACTAAGAGCCCCACAAATGGCAAAGTTGATACTTCTAATATGAAGCATACCCCCATTTTAATTGCGTTACTTTTAGGGGCAATGGTTGCATTATTAAACGAAACGTTACTTGGTAATGCGTTAACGGTATTAATGAAAGAATTTGACGTAACAGCTTCAACTATTCAATGGCTTTCTACAGCTTACATGTTAGTAGTTGGTGTTTTAGTCCCGATTACAGCGTTACTTCAGCAATGGCTCACAACGAGACAAATGTTCTTGATCGCTATGGTAACGTTTTTAGTCGGTACATTAATTGCGGGATTTGCACCGACATTTTCCGTTTTATTAGTCGGCCGTATCGTCCAAGCAGTAGCGACGGGGTTAATTTCACCGTTATTAATGAATACGATTTTAATTATTTGTCCACCTGAAAAACGTGGTGCCACAATGGGATTAATCGCACTCGTTATGATGTCAGCTCCAGCAATTGGTCCTACATTATCTGGAGTAATCGTTGATTCATTGAATTGGCGCTGGTTATTTTACTTTGTCGTTCCAATCGTAATCATTTCCATTGTAATTGGAATGAAGTACATTCAAAATGTTTCAGAGTTAACAAGGCCGAAAGTAGATTATCCATCTATTCTTTTATCAACATTAGGCTTCGGCGGGATTGTGTATAGCTTTAGTGCATCAGGTGATTTAGGGTGGCCCGATCCGAAAGTGTACGGCGCTTTAATTGTTGGGCTTATATCACTATGTATTTTTGTCGTGCGACAATTAAAAATTGAGAATCCAATTTTAGAATTACGTGCATTTAAAGTTCCGATGTTTACATTATCAGTTGGATTAATCGTCATTGTTATGATGTCGCTATTTTCAACGATGACTTTATTACCGATGTTCCTGCAAACAGTATTACTCGTTACAGCCTTTAAATCAGGACTAATAATGCTTCCTGGAAGTATTATTAGTGCCATAATGGGACCAATTGCAGGAAAACTATTTGATAAATTTAGTCCGAAAGTTGTTATCGTTCCTGGCATTGTGTTAGTAGGGATTGCAATGTTCTTATTTAAAGGCATTACTCCTGACACATCAATGGTACAAATTATTGTCATGCATAGCGTATTAATGGTTGGACTCATGTTTGTAATGACAGCACAAACATATGGGTTAAATCAATTAACACCAGATCTATATCCGCACGGAACAGCGCTGTTTAATACACTGCAGCAAGTAGCTGGCGCAATTGGTACAGCTATCTTTATTTCGAAAATGTCTTCAGGAACAACTAGCTATATGGAACGCTCCGCAAATCCAATGGATCCAGTAGAGAAGTTAAACGGTTTAACATCAGGATTCCAAGGTGCATTTGCACTTGGATTAGTCTTTATTGTTGTTGCTTTTATCGTATCGCTATTCTTAAAAGAAGAGAAAAAGGGAGTAGAAGTAGCAGGGGTTTTACAGAACGAAAATTAAAGTTTATATAAAAAGACATCTTTACGAGGTAAAGATGTCTTTTTACATTTCTTTCGTTATATCGTACTGCAGCAACTGCCCCTGATCATAAAACCTCTCAAAAATAATCCCCATTACATAGAAGAATACGAGACCGAAGCCAATATGAATAAGTGTAAAAGTAGCTCCAAATGAAGAAAACTCATATACGATGATCGGCAATTTCGCAGTTGTCCAAACGCCTAAGAAAAATACGATGTACCTAATACTTGCACCTTTTTTTAAGAGTAGTGCTGCGATTGGAAAAGCAACATAGAGAGGACCAGCAGCAATTCCGCCTAATAATAGAGAGAATAAGATCCCATATATGCCGGACTTTTCTCCCATGTATTTCATTAGCGTCTCTTTCTTCACCCACTGATCGAGTAACCCTACAAATATTAGGACAGGGGGGAGTAGAAATAGCATATCTAAAATGCTATTCCCTGTTAGTTGTAATGCGCTCCATCCTAAAGATTGGTTTATAAAAGTTAATAAGAGAAGCCCTAGTAGTAAGATGAAAAAGAAGCGATATTTTTTTAGTTCTTTCATACCATCACCACCCAAATAATATAGGAGAATAGGAGAGACATGAGTAATGCAGATGCATTACGTGCGTAAGCAAAGCTTCGCCCGAATATCTTTTGTTCCATCGGTAATGTTGTAATTCCTACTGACATGAGTGTAGACATAAGTGCCGCAACTTGAGGAAGGCCTGCGCCGTGTTGGACTAACGTATTACCAAGTGGAAATACGACGAAGCTTGGAATAAGTGCAATGGATCCGAGTATTGCTGAATAAATAATACCTAACAATCCGGACTGTTCTCCAATAATAGAAGAGATGAAAGACGGCGTTAATATAGAAAGCGATAAGCCAACGAAGAGCATGATGGAAAGCATCGCAGGTAGAAGGTTGCGAAACATTTTCCATGACTTCATTAGAGCTTCTTTCGTTTTATTACGGTCCTTCATAAAAGAAATCCCCGTAAGAATAATGGCTAAAGTGTAAAGGATCACGCCATTAATCATGGTCGGAATCCTTTAAGTCCTTATATTTGTCTATGAAAAAGGATAAGTTCTTCATTTTTTCTTCAATATCCATTTGGAAATCTGCCAATTGTTCCTTTCCAGCAGGTGTAATTTTGTACATCTTTCTCGGTTTGTCTTGATGATCTGTACTTACATAAGATTCAATCGCACCTTCGTTTTCTAATTTCTTTAGCGTACGATATAAAATGGCGCTATCGATTGGATTGACTGGAAGTTCTTCCTCGCACTTTTGTAATAATTGCCCGCCATAGTTATCACCTTCTGCTAAAAATAACAAAAGAAATGCACCTGTATGTCTTCCTGTATGTTTCATGGATATACCTCCTAGAATGAATTGGAATATATACTGTTAATGACAGTATACTGTTGTTAACAGTATATGGTGCATGAAGTGCTATGTCAATTTTAAAATGTTGATTAGTGCAAAGGGTGATCCCTGTTTTCATCGTTTTAAATAACAAAATAAAAGCCTACTGTTTTCTTGTGACAGTGGCTTTCATAGTTGGTAACTACTATATTACGCTTAGAGAATCTCGCACTTTGATAGTAACACAAATAGGTTAGTCGCATATTGAGAAATAAAAAAAGACACTCTCAAGAGTGCCTCTCCTTAGCAGCCGAATCCGCCGCCCCAACAGCTAGCCCCAACGATGATTAATAAAATAAAGAGTACAACAAGTAAAGCGAATCCACCGCCGAAACCACAGCCTCCACCACAACTACCGCCATATCCCATATTAACTCCTCCTTCCATAAAGACCATTTAATAATGGATTTAATTCACTTTATGTTTTTCCGGATAAACTTGAGCAGGTCCCTTTGAAAAATAAAGGTACTCGGTATTTTAAGCGAGTTGACGAGCTTATTTTTGTCACGAGTATTCCGCTTATTACATATGGTATTTTATTCTGTGTATTGGGGGAAGGAGGATCTTTATGGCTAATTCTGAGATGATATTACGTTTACTTACGGATTTAAAGATTGAACAGCAAGCTTTAAGAGAACAGCTGGAGAAAGTGCAAATAGCTTTAACCATTCTTGAAGAAAAAACAAATACTCCTGAGGAGAAATCAACTATTCTTGAGGAAAAACCAGCTGCTCCAAAGCAAAGAGCTTATTCTGGACGCCCAACATCGTTTCGTGATTGGAGAGCATCTTCTCAAAAGAATTCATAAAAGTATAAGAAAAGAAGACATCAATTAAGATGTCTTCTTTTGCTTGTACAATCCAAATGAAGTTAAGAAGATATATCCATATTGCTTTAAAAATAAGAAGAAAATAACGATTGTCGACTCCTGTTTTAGTATAGCATGTAATAATAAAGATTTTTTATGGGATAATTCGTATATATTAATTATAAGATTTTTGTGTATATTTTAGTTGTCTATTATTTCTCTTTACATGCTACATGTAAAGGTTTTCTTATGAAAAGAAACCTATTAAATAAAGAGTGGGAAACGTATATTCAGGACTATAAAAACAGTGGGTTATCAAATGATTTCTGGTGCTGAAAACAAAACTTAACAGTTCATCGGCTATATTACTGGCTAAAAAAATTATCATCTGAAATGGAAGAGCAAAATCCAAGTGTGCGTGTGGGTTCAGCATTATTTGACGTTTACTTAAATTGGAGGTAACAAAGTTAGCTTAGGGAAAAAAGATTAATATATGTACATCAATAATAATGCTAATTATAATTAAGATGAAAGCCTTCGTAATATATGGGGGAATAACAAGCAATGAATAAAAAGGCAACATTTAAAATAGGGGCAATGTTTACCATTTTATTAATGGCATGTGTTTTTTATGGATATAGGAGTTTAAATAGTTTTTTAGTCTGGAATGAACTCGGTGATATACAGATGATTTCAAGTGAAAAAGAGGTTGCAAATGGTATATATTTTGTAAGGGGAGAGATATATGCTGAACGTGTAACAGGAGATGAAACGCTACTTGCTGATGGGTATGCGGTAGTGAATCGAATTCAAAAGAAAAAAACGACATACTATACACAGACTTCTGCACCAAATCGTTCTTTATGGAGTAACGGCCAAGTAACAGCTTTTTATAATGAACCAATACATATCGGAAATAAAGAATTAAAATTAATAAATAATGAAAAGGTGTCTCTGGAAACTCCCTTTATGGAATTAAGTGATCAGAATGTAATTTCAACAAGAATAAATGATATTCAGGCGAATACTACAAAATTAGCAGATGGAAAAAAACGCTTTTATTCATTTAGAGCAGTAGAAAATAAAGAAAATGTAGTTGTACTTGGATCAGTAGATGGAAAAGTAATAAAAGAATTACCTAGTAGATACGGAGAATTTGTTTATATTGGAAATACGAAGGAGCAAATTATAGATAGCTTAAAGAATGGTGATAACAAAAATTGGATATATTTTGCTGTACTTATTATACTAACTTGTATTAGTGGGTTTGTATTATATATGTATGGGAAAGGAAAATGGAAAAAAGATGTTTTTGTTTTTACATTTTTCGGACGGAAGATAAATTAAAGAGGATACATCTTTGCATCCTCTTTAAAAATTCATATGAGTTCTTTTCGTAAGGAAAGTTCTTCTTCATTTTCATATCCAGTAAATAAAATTTCTTCAATTTGTATATGATCGAAAAAAACATTATAATCTTTTGAAAGGTTGAAAGATATAAAAAAGTTTTGCGATGATAAACCATACCAACAGTTATATAGAATATCAATATCTTTTTTGAGATTTTCGTGTTTCATTTAGTAACATGTTTAATCCTCCCTTAATAGAAAAATAATAACATAATGAATTTTCGGAATATATATTGTTATGATAGTTATTTTTGAATAGTAATAGATGAAAAATAAGGGAGTAGTGTAGTGTGAAGTATATAAGAACTAGTGAATTTATGTTTTAGCTCTTGAAAATTATGTGTTAAAAAGTTAAATATGGTAGGTTTATTCAAACAACCCTCAATAATATGATTGAGGGTTGTTTGAGAACATTTCTAACGACGCCATTCATCTTCGTTTTAAACGGAGCCCCATAAATGATAAACCATGCCGAAAACAAAAAAAGCTAGTCCCACAAACAAAACAATTAAAGCAAGCATTCCATTCTTATTATGTTCCATACATTCAGCTCCTTTTTAGTTATATACAAAAAAGCCTTTAGTCGTAATTATGGCTAAAGACTGCATTTCTCATACTTTTTTAGTTTATAAAGAAAAGACACCCATATAAGAGTGTCTTTTCCGATAGTTTGTTTAGCAGAAGCAAGAAGCTCCAACGATGATTAATAAAATAAACAATACAACTAATAATGCAAATCCTCCAGAAAAACCGCAGCTTCCGCCGCAACTACCACCAAATCCCATAATTGTTCCTCCTTTAATAAGAGGGGAAAACAAAGGGTCACTCGTGTTTTTTAACGGATTCCATTTACTTTATGTTTGACGCATGAATGTGAGCAGGTCCTTTTGAAAATAAAAAAAGACACCTTGAGGTAGGTGCCTTCTGTCCCCTGTATGTAATTAATATTCGTTAGCATAAAACTCTTTTATTAGCTTTATTTCATTTGTATCTGGGTTAAATTTAAATATTTTAATTTGATTAGATTCGTCTTTATAGGCAAATGTATTATCGCCAACTTGGGTCATATTACTGGTGTTTAAGATAGGATCGCTACCGTGATCAGTGATCTCCACAGGTTTCTCACGATCCCAAAATGCAATGACAATGATTAAGATGATAAGGCATATACGTATGTTACGTAGTTCTCTTGATACAGTATTCTCCATTTGATAGTCTCCTTTGTTGTTGAATAGATTTTGTTTATAAAAGAGATAATTCCTATGAAAATAAATAAAAAAGACACTTGAAAGTGTCTTTTTTATTTGAGTTATGCGCATTGCTTAATAAGACGCTAGTTCCTCAATCGGAATATGAGTAACTATGTAGGGTGATTTTATTATAACATTTTAACCAGTAATGGGTCTATATGGGATTTTTGTGATGATTAGGTTTATTTATTCAGAATGATAGATGTATCGGGCCGGGGAGATCGGAATTTGATCAATGAAAAGCAGTGGAAAAGGCAAAGAGCATACTTTATCCCGTATTATTAAGAGAAGATAGAGCTAGATTTCCCTTTACACAAACATAACGGTATAATATAGTTAAGTTAAGTGAACTTAACTATTAAGCGAAACAAAATAACAGCATGGAGGAAGAATGCTATGACTAGAACGTATAAAGAAGTAATTAATGAAATGAACCGAGCTTATAATGAATTTTACATTTTACTATTTCAGGAGTTAAAAGATGAGTACGGTCTTACAGGACAGCAAGAGAGTATGCTATTTCATATTAATTTAAATGAAAACACGACAGCGAATCACATTGCGACTACTTTTAATATATCAAAAAGTGCTGTCAGCCAAGTTTTATCGAAATTAGAAAAGCAGAAGATGATTTCAAAACAAGTTAATCCTAATAATAAAAGGGAGTATTTCCTTACACTTGGTCCAAACGGTAGTAAGTATATAGAGCGGTTGTCTGAGTTAGATGATGTATTAATTGAGAAATATTTTTCAAAAATCGATATCGGTGCTTTAGAACAAATGACGGATACGTTAACGAAAATAAATAAAGTGATATTGGAAGAAAAACAGAAGGATCTTGATTGTAATGAGTAAGAATTTAGATGAAGCAATGAGTAGAAAGGAGGAGAAGCATGTGATGAGTTACATACCAAATATGATGACGATAGCGAATTTTATTTGTGGGATATTGGCCATTTATTCTGTTTTTGTTCAAGATATGTATGGTGCAGTCATGTTCATTATTACAGGTATGGTATTTGATCTGTTTGATGGCATGGTTGCTCGGAAACTGGATGCTGTTTCGGAAATTGGCGGAGAGTTAGACTCATTTGCGGATTTAGTTACCTTTGGCGTGGCACCATCTATTCTTGCATATAGTGTCGCTTTAAAAGATTTGCAGTCTATCGGATTGTTATGTGCGCTTGCTTACAGTGTGTGCGGAATGCTTCGGCTTGCAAGATTTAACACGCAGCAAAGCAAACTACCGACATTTATCGGCATGCCCATTCCATTCGCGGCAATGTGTCTTCTTATTTTATGCCTCCTGAATAATTCAGTGTCCGTGGCGTTTGGCACATGCGTACTCTCCTATTTAATGGTAAGCAAAATCAAATTCCCTCATTTTAAAAAAGATATATCGGAAAGCTTGAAGTCCGAAAGATGGAATTAAAGAGAAAGGTAAGGCGCAGAACATGATTCGTATGGCATTAAGATCATTTAACATACAAATATATTGTTTGCTAGGCGTAATGTTATTAGGATGGCTTGTGACACCTTTTTCAGCCCAGTTTGTAGGGATAAGCATTGGCCTTTTGGTAAGTATGTACTGCGCCTGGATTTTAGGAAGGCGTATTGAAAAGTTCGGAAATAGCATTGTAAAAAAAGAAAAAGCACCGATGATCGGAATGATGAACCGGTTTGCAGCCGCAATACTTGGCGCGATTATTATGTATGAAATTGAACACCATGAGTTCATGTGGACATTTGCCGCTGGAATTATGGGTGGGTATTTCTTGATTATTATTAATTTGGGGTATTACAGTATGAGGGATACGGAGGAGTAAAGAAAAGACACCATAAGGTGCATTCCTCCGACTTGAACCATCTTAATTGTATTGCGTCGCTATCATATAAGAAAAAAAGACATCAATTAAGATGTCTTTTTTTCTTTGTGAAATTGGTGTTAAGAAGGTAACTTATTGCTTTTAACCTATGAATAATATAACAATCATCGAGTAGGTTTATTATAGCAACAATAAATAGGTTTTTATATATAATATAGAATATATATAGATTTATTTATATTTTATTTGTATATTTTAATTGTCTGTTATTTTTAAAAATTCATTTACTTATATTATTTTTTGAGCGCTCCAGCAATGGAGCCTTTTTTTATACAATAAAACATTTATGAGTATTCTATTTTGATTATGTTCCATAAAATTAGCTCCTTTTAAATTTGCTTTTATATAAAAAAGCCTTTAGTCGTAATTATGGCTAAAGGCTCTGAGCGTCATGCTTTATAGTTTATAAAATCTTATAAGAAGAATAACCAGTATTTTATATAGAGAAGAAATTATAATGTTTTTTATCAAATTTGGAACTGAAAATGTACTAACTTGATAATGAAGCTAGGTTATTAGAATTGAAAAATTTTAGTTTTATTATAATTAATAGAAGTGAAAGTAGTGTGAATATAAATCCACTCCAAATAAGCTGGTGAATACCTAGGTTTGAAATGAACCAGCCTCCAATAGTTGTTCCTAGGGTAATTCCGAGATTTGAGAATGAAACGAATAGGCTATTACCAAATTCAGGTGCTTCTCTTGCTTCGCTTATTAACCATGTTTGACCAACAATTAATCCACCAGCATGCACGATTCCCCAAATGAATACGATAAAAATCATTGGAACAAGATAGGAACCTAAATAATAAACCAATATGTAAACAATAGAATATAAAATAGGGAATGATATTACTGTATTTACTATGCTTCTTTGCAGAAGACTACCAAATAAATGATTGCCTAAAATCATAACTATACCAAATATGAATAGCATGATACTGATGAGCGACCCATTCATAGAAGTTACTTTTGCAAGGTATTCAGCGAAGTAGCTGTATACGGAAAACATGGCTGCAAAAAGGAATGTGACGGTTAAAATATTTAACCATAATCCTGGTTTGCCGAGTATACGAATTTGTTTGCCGAAAGACATCTTTTCTTTAACAGGCATAGAAGGAAGTAGGATTAGTATTCCAATGAATGCAAGAGTGTTAACAAGCGTTCCGAATAAGAAAGCAATTTCGAGTGAAAATTGGTCTGCAAGGTAAGAGGTTAATGGTACACCTAAAGCAAAGCCAACAGTAATTCCCATAAAAACTTTTGTAACCGCTTGACCGCTCTTTTCTGGAGGGACAAGTTTAGCAGCTGTTACAAGAGCGATTGAAAAGAAGAGTGGGTGAAGTGCTGCCGGTAAAATACGAAAAATAAGCATGATTTCAAATTGTGTTGTATAAGCGTAGATTATATTTGAAATAACAAATATAAAAATTGCTGTTAATAAAATTATTTTGCGATTAATACTAGAGACGAGCAGAATTAGAAACGGACCAGAAATAGCAACAACTAGTGCAAATATACTTACTAAAAATCCAGCTTGTGTAGTTGAAATTCCGAATTTTTGAGTGATTTGTGGTAATACGCCAACAATCCCCATCTCGGTAGTAATAATTCCAAACACACCTATTGCGAGTGTCAGAATAAGTAAAGGATTTACTTTTTTCATTTATAAAACTCTCCATTCGTATCAGTATTTTGAAAGTGAATTCATTAACAAAGAAGCATTATTGCAAGCATGATTGGATGCCAATATTATTAGGATTATGTAATTCGAAATACAATAACAGATATCTAAATAACTAGATATGATGTGTTAAAAAAATTTTCTCCTTTCTATGTTTCTTGCTTTTATAGGTAGTGCAATTTTATAAAAAAGCAGAATGTGTGAAAGCTAATAATCAATTGATTATTAGCTTTCATTTTATAATTCGTTTTGAACGTATTCAGAAAACTCTCGTATTGTTTTTTCATTTCGGCGATAGTAGGTCCATTTTCCAATTCGGTCAGATTGTAGTAAGCCTGCTTTTTTCATAGTTAATAAATAACTAGAAATAACCGATTGGGCTAAGCCAGTTTTAAGCTGGATATCTCCTACGCACACTCCAACTTGAAAGCTAAGGCCTTGCTCTAGATAAGGTTTTTCATCGAAATGGTTTTCTGGATTTTTCAACCATGATAAAATTTGACATCTTGTTTCATTTGACAATGCTTTATAAATTAATAAAGGTTCCATAAGGATATTATATCTACTTTTATAGATTTGTAAATGGGTTTTGGTGATTTTAAGGGGAGAAGGTATATGTGATCTCCTTAAATAAGAATGAGGTGCTCTTAATCTGTAACCTTTGTAAAGGACATTCTAAAAAGTTAGGCATCTTTTTTAAATCCCATTGATATCTAGAATGATTATAGTAAGTCATATAGTTCTTAATTTCATGTTTTAACTGAACAAACGATTCACATGATTTTATATATGTTTCATCGGTTAAAATACTACGAGGTTTTCATGTGCAAATGATAATATTGTTAGGTTTAAGCATGTTGTTGTCTAGCTACCAATGACGGATTCCTAAGAAGAGTAATAATAAAATCCAAGTAAAAATTTAAGAGAAATTTAATATTTGCCCCACTTTTTATTTTAAAAGTTTTTCCTATCCTATAAACAAGTTACATCAAGGAGGAGACTAAAAATGAAGAAGTGGGGATTTTGTATTTTTAATATATTCCCGATATTCTAAGATAAAGTAAAAGATTAAATATATGAACAAAATATCGGTTCTTGAACTATGTGCTAAAATGAAAAAATTATAGATTAAAATGTAAAGTTAGGGGATTCTACATGCATACAGGAGTTTTGATTAGTTATTTGTACACTTATTTTTTTACTATTATTTTTTGTATTATGTTTCAAATTGGAGTTTATTTTAAAGCGAAAAACAATATATCTATTCGGCATTTTCTATGGGTGTATGTTTTTCTATTCTACCTTTCGTTAGTGTATAGGGTGACGCAAATCGCGACTGTATGGGATATAAGTAGATATGAAACGTGGATTCGTGTAAATCAAATTAATTTGACTCTATTTGATACGGCAGGTAGTACTACGTATCTTTTGAACATTTTACTGTTTATGCCGTTGGGTTTTTTATTACCGACTATTTGGCCGCATTTTAGAAAAATGAAAAACACCGTATGTGCGGGATTCTTTTTTTCATTGGCAATTGAGTTAAATCAATTATTAAATAATAGAATTACAGATATTGATGATTTATTTACGAATACCCTCGGGGCGATTGTTGGGTATTTATTATATAGAGCTTTATTTAAAACGATATTTAAAAGAGAGGAAAAAAAGCTTGATACCAATTCTTCTCTAGTTATAAAATACGAGGCTATTTTTTGTTTAGTGTGTTCATTTGTAGGTGCGATGTTAATTTATTATCCAGCTTTATTTGGAAGACCTGTCATCATTCAGTGAGGTGATTATGCTCTTGTGAGATATACTAGTTTATAAAAGGATTCAGTTCTCTAGGCTCAAACAAGGTAAAATGAGAATGGCTTATCCCTTTTTCTAACTTAACAGATACAGTTTATGTATTACATGATAGGTAGGTGTAAATGTGTTAAGTGTTCAATTATCTCAATACTTACTAAAAGAGTCTCAATCTGCTCTTCATACAGATGGAAAACGAGTGTATACGTTAAAAGATGAAGGGTTCTCACCGTATCCTATCTATTTAAATCACCCTATTATGATAGGAGTGGGGACGAATTGGAATCAGCATACAGGATTTGAAGAAATCATTAAAGGGTTTATAGGCACAAATAATAAATTTCCTATGTATATGCTATTTGAAACTTATTTGCGCGGTGACTTTATTGAAGGGTTTTTAGAAGAGAATAAATTCCCGTTTGAGCTGGTTTTTACTAATAAGAAAAGGGATACGAATTTTTTTAACGTGTTAATTACTAATAGTGATGATATAACTACACTTATGAAGTGTTTCTTCCAATCAGCACAAGATTCTCTCTATACGTTATTAAGTTATGCAGCGGACTGTAAGATTATCAGCAATAATACTGGTGAGATGGGATTAAAGGCTGACAGTTTCTATCCAAGCTTTTCATTTATGTATGATGCGCAAGAATTATTTATTATTGGTGGGGAAGAAAAGTGGTCAGATATCCATTATATAAAAAGATTTTTCCATCTTGAGCAGATTACAGATGAGCTAACTATTGATGTAAGAAAATGAATTTAATGATGATGGGTGTTTGAATTATATAAGTTTTGAACCTAAGGAATTAAAGTTAGTTGAGCAACTTTGTGTAGCGGAAGGATTATTTGTATTTCACACTAAAGACTGAAAGTGATAACGTGTTGTGTAAATAACTAATTTGGATGACTTGAATGTGTAAACCTAAAAACTTTCCTTTATGGAGAGATTTTTTATTATAAAGAAAAGACACCCATATAAGAGTGTCTTTTCCAATAGTTTTTTAGCAGAAGCAAGAAGCTCCAACAATGATCAATAAAATAAACAATACAACTAGTAAAGCAAAGCCGCCGCCACAACTACTGCAACTACCACCAAATCCCATAATAGTTCCTCCTTTAATAAGAGGGGAAAACAAGGGGTCACTCATGTATTTTAACGGATTCAAATTACTTTATGTTTTTTACGCAATAATTGAGCAGGTCCTTTTGAAAATAAAGAAAAGACACCTTAAGGTGTCTTCCTACAACTTGATAACCGTATTTCGAAACTAGTGGATAAATTGCAAATAGTATTTATGCTTCGATTTATTTACAGATACCTAAGATTTATACATCCTTCATATAAGTCAGTATTTTTGATTACTAAACGTTCAATCATCATAATTTTTCGTTTATTGTTACCAACTACTCGCTCCAACATCCGTCTTCAACCACTTCACCCAATCAGAATCCTCTATCTTAAGCAAACTGAGCGAAACACCCTTCATATCTAAAGAGGTTAGCAGTGTACCGACTTTTACGAACTTTACATGTAAGCCTTCCAGCTCACATAAACGGCGGATGTCGTTTGCGAAAATGTATTGTTCCATTAACGGTGTCGCACCGAGTCCATTAATGAGGATGGCGAAGTTGTCGCCTTTTCTCCAGCGGTAAATGCTTTTTAGTTTATTCATTAGTTCGATCGCTAATATTTCAGAAGAGGATAGTGCTTCTTTACGATAACCTTTTTCGCCGTGGATACCAACGCCGTAAAATACTTCATCGTCGTTTAGTGAAAATGAAGCTTTTCCTTTCACCGGGTCATTTGCAGATGAAAGGGCGACTCCTAATGTGTGTAAGTTTTCGGTGATAGAATGGCCGAGTGCAGTCAGTTCTTCTAAAGAATGCCCGTGGGGAGCGGCCGCACCAAGTATTTTTTGAACGAAAACGGTGCCAGCGACGCCGCGTCTTCTTTTATTAAAGGAAGCATCATCTTCAATTGAAACGTCGTCATTTACGATGATGTGGTCAATTTTTCTTCCTTCTTCTTTAGCGATTTGTTTTGCCGCTAAAAAGTTTGCTACGTCATCTTTAAAGTTTTTGATGATGAATAAAATACTTTTATCCTTTGGCATGAGGCGAGTTGCCGCTAAAATTTGTTCCACTGTAGGTGGGGTGAAGATACTTCCGTTTACTGCCGCTGTAAGCATTCCTTTTCCTACATAACCAATATCGGCAGGTTCATGTCCGCTTCCACCGCCGCTTATAATGACAACGTTTTGTTTCAGTTTTTCGATATCTTTTACATAAATGATGTTATTCGTTTCGTCGTAATTTACTTTGTCGTTATGTTCAAAATAAAAGCCCTGCAGCATATCTTGAACGATATTTTGTACATCATTCATAATCTTTTTCATTGCTTTTGCCACCCTTTAATTACTTTGCTGATTGCTCCAGTAATAGTAGTAATTGATTGTTTATCATATTTTTCATGAGAGAAGACATAATGGAAGGATCTACTTCGCATTTACTTTCAATCCAATCTTTTATCGTTCCAACGAAGCCGTGACTATAAAAGGAAGCAATCGTATTTTTCGTTTCAATAGAAAGAGTGAATTTACAGCTCACGGATAGTTCATCAATAATTTTCATATATAAGTTTTTCGTATGCTCAAATAAATAGTGATTAAACGAGTTTTGTTCAATGACTTTAAAAGCATTTCGATAAAATTTTTGATTTTCATAAAAATAATCAAATAATAAATCAAAAATGTTTTCCCATGTTTCATAGTCGAGAAAGTCGATAATGTTTTCTTTCGTTTCTTCTCTATAAATCCAGCTTAATAGTTCAAATTTATCTTTAAAATGATAGTAAAAAGTTTGCCTACGCATTTGACAGTGTAACATAATATCGCTCACTGATATTTTATGAAAGGACTCTGTTTCCATTAAATACTTCAATGAGTTCGCGATTATCTTTTTAGAAATTATAGAAGAGGTCATCTGAATCATCCCTAGAATGTTAGTAATATAAAAATCCTATTCAAAAATGAGAGCGGTGTCTTTAGACAGATTGTCCATTTTGTCCGTTTACTATAAAACGCTTTCATTTTAACATGAGTAGTAAGAAGAAGATTTCAAATATATCACAATATATTAAAGGAATTGAGGGAGAATCACAATGAAAAAGATTATAAACAAACCAGAAACATTAGTAATGGAAATGTGCAACGGAATGGTGATGGCTCATCCAGAGCTTGAGCTTTTGAAAAAATATAAAGTAATTAAAAAGAAAGAAATGAACGAAAACAAAGTAACGTTAATTAGTGGCGGCGGTAGTGGTCATGAGCCAGCACATGCAGGTCTAGTCGGAAAAGGAATGTTAGATGCGGCAGTATGCGGAGATGTGTTTGCTTCTCCTTCGCAAATTCAGGTATATCAAGCAATTAAAGAAACAGCTAGTAAAAAAGGTACGTTATTAATTATTAAAAATTACAGCGGCGATATTATGAATTTCAAAAACGGTGCGCATTTAGCGACTGAAGATGGAATTGAAGTCGACTACGTAAAAGTAGACGATGATATTGCGGTAGAAGATAGTCTTTATACAGTAGGACGCCGCGGCGTTGCAGGGGTCATTTTAGTTCATAAAATTGCCGGTGCAGCAGCGGAAGAAGGTATGGATTTAGGAGCGGTGAAAGCTGTAGCAGAAAAAGCAGCAGCTAACGTGCGCACAATCGGTTTAGCGTTAACTTCTTGTACAGTTCCAGCAAGTGGATCACCTACTTTTACACTTGCGGAAGACGAAATGGAATACGGCGTAGGTATTCACGGCGAACCAGGAATTAAGCGTGAAAAAACGATGTCAGCTGATGAATTAGCTAACCGTATGACAAATGATTTAATAAAAGATTTAGGAGTAAAAGATGGCGAGGAAATCGCGCTTCTAGTAAATGGTTTTGGCGGTACACCACTGCAAGAACTTTACTTATTTAACAATGCAGTTACGAGAGAATTAGCTGCTAGAAACATTAAAATTAATAGAGTATTCGTCGGTAACTATATGACGAGTATTGATATGGCTGGTATGTCTTTAACAGTAATGAAGTTAGATGATGAGCTAAAAACATTACTATCGAAAGAATGTAATACACCTGCATTTAAAGTAGATGGACCAGTTGAGAGTGTAGAGTACGTGAATGTACTTGAAGATGTAGAAGAGAAGGAAGTTTCCTTCGAAATAGAAACAGCGGAAGAGCACGCTGTGATTAAAGACAATGTCATTACATTAAACAACATGATTTATCTCGTTGATAAAATGAGCGACATTATTATTAAAAATGAAGTACCATTCTGTGAGTTAGATACGCATGCTGGTGACGGCGACTTCGGAATGAGTGTTGCAAAAGGATTTAAGCAATTAAAACGTGAGTGGCATTCTATTGTAGAACAAGAAAATGTAACGATCGGATCATTCCTTGACGGTTGTTCAATGATTATTATGGAACATTGCGGCGGCGCATCTGGTCCAATTTGGGGCGGTGCATTCCGCGCAGCTAGTAAAGCAGCAGGCGAAAAACGTGAGCTAACAGCCAAAGAGTTCGCTGAAATGTTACAAGCAGCACTTAACGGCATACAATCTATCGGTGAAAGATCGTTCGGTAGAGGAGCGGTAGTTGGTGACAAAACGCTTGTTGACGCACTTGCTCCATGTGTAGACTCTTGGTTAGACAGTGCTTCAAACGGAGTAGACGTGAAAACTGCCTTTGAAAAAGGAGCAGAAGCAGCGGTTAAAGGAGCTGAGTATACGAAAGAAATCGTAGCTCGCATGGGCCGCGCTGGTACAGTTGGCGAAAGAAGCTTAGGCTATCCAGATGCAGGTGCACATGCGCTTGGAGTTATCTTTACGGAGATTGCGGGTAGTTTGAAATAGGAATTAGAAAGTCCCTCTGCCTTAAGGTAGAGGGACTTTTATATTGTATTTTAGACTTAGTTTTTTTGTGATTGCAGCTTATCAATTTTCCAGTTTGTTTCTAGAGATTCTAAAGAGCTTTCAATATAAAACATATATTCATCTGCGATACCTGGTATTTTAAAAGCTATTTTCAATTCTACCGTTTCATTTGGTTTAACTTGTATATCAGAAGGGTTTTGGTCAAGGACCTTTCCTTCATAGACCTTTCCGTCTTTCTCATCTTTTAAGTTATATTTTAATTCTGATAGTCCAATCATTTGACCTCGTACATTTTTTACAGAGACATTAACAACGACGGAATCGTTGCTAGCATTTAAATGTGCACTTTGAACGGTGGTCAAGTAATAGCCTCCTTTAACACTCTCACCAACTAATAAAATACCTTGTTCCAAGCGGCTCATATCTTCTTTTTCTTCAAAATTTATTAATTCTTCATTTTCATTTTTTGCGGTTGGTTCTTCTATTGGACCATTTTCAACGACACTATCTTTTTTATCTTGTGTGCAAGCAGCTGTAATACTGACTAATACTAGAATTAAAGTAAGTAATATGGATAATTTCCTCATAAAATGTATATGCCTCCTTAAGTTTCTCAATTTTGTGCAGCTATACATATTATAAAGCGATTCTATTAAGATTAACATAATATCTCATTATTGGCTCAAAATAGGGGTTCTTTTAGACACCTTATTCTTTTTACTTTTAATATACATTCGATTGGTTCCCTTCCATATTTTTTACGGTACTTGTTAATCTTTTGAATCATTGGCTTAGTAATACCGAGGGTAATTATGGATATATTAATCACATAATCTGTCCCTATCAAAATGAACGTTTTTTGCATTTAATATATTGTAAGTATATTTTATTTTGAAAGGATGTGATTATATGGCTCATAAATCTACTGGAGTGTTTCGAGTTCCAGTTTCTGAAAATGGGATTATTCCAACTGCTCTCAACATTATGTTAAACAATGATTCACGCTGCCATACTAGTAATGTAACGGTAACCGTTAAGAGAAGTCGAAACACTTTTTTTCAAGAATCTATTGGATTAATAGTTTTAATGTTAGTTGTTAATGAGTATAGAAAAATTTATCATGCAATGAAAAATGAGAAATCAATAATTATAAAAAAATTATAGAAACACAAAAGCAAAGGTGGAAAACCAAGCTGATATACAAAGCATTACATCAAAAATCCAAGTTGGAAAATCTAATAACTTTGTAATTCCAACGAGAAGAAAAAGTGGCCAAAAAATAATGTTGGTTCGTAATATAAAACTTACCACCGGCTTTTTCAGTCTTTTATCTTCAGTCATATATAATCCCAACTTAAGCTGAATTTTTAACATACAATAATGTACCTATTCAGCGCATTAGCACAATACACAGAAGCTTCTTTCAAAATATTACTTAGTCAATTAATAAAATAAACTTTTAACAGCTTATTTACATAAAATTCGAAAGCGGAAGTTAAAAGTATTGGTTTGAAACAAAGATATACCGTTTCAATTCCTTTTTATTTCGCTCTTTATGTGATATATTTATCGCATAAAGAGCGAAATATATCACAAAGGAGATCTTATATGAAGAATAAATTAGCTTACTTAGGGTTTATTGGCTTTTTAGGTTTTTTGGCACCTTTCTCATTTTTAAGTGAAAATTCGTTTTCGCCTCACTACTATTTCCTTTTCTTTTTCTTTTTTTTATACGCAAAAGTTATACCAGATGAGCTTTTTATATTGCATGTTCGTATCGCCGCTACAAGGGCATTTTTTGTAACACTAGTATTTGGTAGTATATTACTCTTAAGTGTTTCTATTTTTGAAAATGTACATGTAATTCGTTTATTTTTTGCACTTTCAATTTTAATACCGTTAGGAACTTTTCTAATTAATTTAGAAATATTTGAACGTAGAGAAAAGAAAGGGATGCAGGATGACGTTGATTACTCGGATGAAAGAATATAGGGTAAAGTTAAATATGTCCCAAGGAGATTTAGCTAATAAGGTTGGAGTTAGAAGAGAAACAATTGGTAATCTCGAAAACGGAAAATATAACCCTTCATTAAAATTGGCTTACGATATTGCAAAAGTTTTAAAAGCACCTATTGAAGTGTTATTTTGGTTTGAAGACTAGTTTAATTCTAGTACAAGTGAATACAAGAGAAAAAATGATGAATGTTCTATTCATGCTCGGTTAACATAACGTCTCATTATCGGTAGCAAGAAAAAGGCGAATCCCTACTTTCAAAAGGAATTCGCCTTTTTCTTTTTCTATAACTCTATTCATCTTTTTATAAATTCCTATCCTGGCGTGGTTTTAAGGTTCTTGTTTGTTACTGAATGAGTCGAAAAACTGTATGAAATCTTGCATACTCTTAGCGTGGTTATTTTCCAAAATGCTGGCGGTATCCCATTTATAGGTTATGAGGAATGGTTTTTTTGTACTATTATCTATTCTTAAATATATTTTATTCTTTGAATTTATCAGGTTTTTCAACTCTAAATGATTTCACCTCACCGCACTCTAAACAGAATGTGGTTAATAGTTTGGAGTTTCTCCCACCTGAAAAGAACTTACTCGGTGTATCCTCATAAACATACGCATGATAAGCACTTCCAACTCGTCCCTCTTTAAAGTTAGTAGAACCACAATTCTCGCATCTTTTATTTTTCATGTTATTTATCCCTCTTTTGGTTCGTATTTATTTTGATGTGTTTTTACAATAGAAGCAAGGCAAATTGGTTATAAATGATGTTTTCGACATGATACAACATACCCCTTTATATATCCGCAAGTAAAACAACATAATACTCCTATAATTCTCTATAACAATATGGTTTTTTATATATCATTTAATGTGTATCGGAAAAATAAGTATTAAATGATTGATTTTTATTATTCTGCTGATTATAATAAATAAAAATCAAACAATTCTTATGTTGAGAAGTGGAGGGACGGGCCCTATGAAACTTCGGCAACCTCGTTTTAGACGAAAGGTGCCAAATCCTGCAGGTGAAGAAACATCTGAAAGATAAGAGCGGTTTACTTAGTCAAGAAGGCTACTCTTATTTCGATAAGAGTAGCTTTTTTTATGGCTAAAAGGTAAAGGGGGAATATGTAGTGGAGTATGGTTTTTGGTTGCCGATTTTTGGGGGATGGCTTCGAAATGTAGATGATGAATCTATGCCGCCTACGTTTGAGTATGCAAAACAAACAGCGCAAGCGGCAGAACAATTAGGTTTTTCAACAACTCTTATTGCAGAATTAAACTTAAATGATATAAAAGGTGTTTCAGCACCAAGTTTAGAAGCATGGACAACTGCGGCAGCACTTGCTGCAGTAACGGATAGATTAGAGATTATGACAGCTGTAAGACCTGGCTTCCATAATCCAGCGGTTACAGCGAAAATGGCAGCGAATATCGATCAATTAAGTAATGGTCGTTTTACATTGAATGTAGTTTCAGCATGGTGGGAAGAAGAAGCGAGACAGTATGGTGGGGTATTTACTGCACATGATGAAAGGTATGATCGCACAGAGGAATTTGTAACAGTTTTGAAAGAGCTTTGGAAAGAAGAAGCGTTTTCTTATAAAGGGAACTTTTATGAGCTTCATAATACACATTTAAGTCCAAAACCTGTGCAGAAACAAGGAATTAAGATTTATGCAGGTGGTGAGAGTGAGCGAGGAAAAGAGGTAATTGTAAACCACGCGGATGCATATGTGATGCATGGAGGAACAGTGGAAGAGGTGTCTGTGAAAATAGAAGATATGAAGAATCGTAGAAAGAAAGTAACAGAGGAGCCATTGCAGTCATTCGGACTCGCGGCTTACGTCATTTGTCGTGATACAGAAGAAGAGGCATTAGAGGAATGGAGACGCATAACGGATGTGAAAGATGATGCTTTAGGTTATGCGGGTTACCAAGATTTTATTAGTAAATCGCATTTGGAACAGCAAGTAAAGCTAAATGATTATTCTGTATCCAATCGTGGGTTACGTCCTAATCTAATCGGAACACCAGAACAAATTGCAGAAAGGATACTTGCTTTTGAAAAAGTAGGTGTTACGTTATTACTTTTACAATTTTCTCCACAGCTTGAAGAGATGAAACGATTTTCTGAAAAAGTGATGCCATTAGTTGAGTTGAAAAGAAAGGAATTGATTACAAATGAGTAAAATTTACATATTACATGAGAATAAGGAATGGACGGATCATTTGGTGAAAAGGTTGGAAGAACTGGAGTTACCGTATGAGGAATGGTTTTTAGATGAAGGAACACTTTCGTTAGAAAAAGAACCTCCCCAAGGTGTTTTTTATAGCCGTATGAGTGCTTCTTCACATACGAGAGGGCATCGATATGCACCTGAGTTGACTGAAGGAGTCCTTGCTTGGTTAGAGGGATACGGGCGAACAGTATTTAATGGGTCTCGTGCATTACGTCTTGAAGTAAGTAAATTGAATCAATATGCAGCATTAAGAAATTTTGGGATACAAGTGCCGAAAACGATTGGTGCTGTTGGCCGTGATAATATAGTAAAAGCAGCAAAGGAGTTAGGGGAAGTACCGTTCATTACAAAGCATAACCGTGCAGGTAAAGGCCTTGGTGTTCAACTTTTTCATTCTATTGATGCTTTAGAACAATATTTGGATGGTCCGACGTTTGAAGAACCTATTGATGGAATTACTTTAATACAGCAGTATATTGAAGCGCCAGAACCATATATTACACGTTGTGAATTTGTAGGCGGTCAGTTTGTATATGCAGTTAAAGTAGATACATCAGAAGGATTTGAGCTTTGCCCAGCAGATGCGTGCTCTATTCATGATGCTTTTTGCCCAGTAGGAGAAGAGAGTAAGAAAGAGTCGTCAACAAAATTTGAAATTATATCGGACTTCCAAGAGCCAATCATTGAACACTACAAAGAATTTTTGAAAGAAAATGAAATTACCGTTGCTGGTATTGAATTTATTCGCAGTTCGGATGGAACAATTTATACGTATGATATTAATACAAACACAAACTATAATTCTGATGCAGAGTCTGTAGCTAATCAATTTGGTATGTTTGAGCTTGCTAAATTCCTTGGAATAGAATTAGAAAAACAAGTAGAGTCAGTTAAATAATGTTGATTAAAAAATAAGGTTCTGGTACAAACCTTTGCTAAATTAATAGTATCAGTATGTCCAAGTTTAAGAGAGTACTTACAAGGTTTTTAGAGTTTTTGCACCAGCAAGAAAAGTATCAGTTTATATTAAAAAAACAGCCCAAGTTCGAATAAGAAACTTGGGCTGTTTGTATGTTGTATTTTCTTTCCTAGCACTACTCCATCGAATCAAGATAAAAGAACGAGTGATTCCATTGTATGGTTATGTGCAAAACATAAACTAGTAGAAGTTTTGTATTTTTTTATCCTACGTATCCCACCCTGCACGAAAAAATATTTCTCAACATTTTATTTGTTGAAAAAGATTGAATATTCTCTATAAAGAGAATATTATGTTTCTATCGGCAAAAAAAACGATAATTCGCAGACACTGGGGAGGAAATGCATTGAAAAAGAATAAGAAGTTAAAACCATTATCAGTTTTAGCAACAGCGGCAGTACTAAGTAGTAGTTTTGCTTTTGGAAGTCATGCAGCTTATGCTGAGACACCAACAACATCATCTCTACCAATAGATGAGCATTTAATACCGGAGGAGCGTTTGGCAGAAGCGCTAAAACAACGAGGCGTAATTGATCAATCTGCATCACAAGCTGAGACGTCAAAGGCTGTCGAAAAATATGTTGAGAAAAAGAAAGGGGAAAACCCTGGGAAAGAAGTCTTGACAGGAGATAGTCTTACGCAAGAAGCTTCTGATTTTATGAAAAAAGTAAAAGATTCAAAAATGAAGGAAAATGAACAGGCGCAGCAGTCAGCAGTAGGGCCAGTAGCTGGACAAGGTGCAGCATTGAATTCTAGTAAATTAAATGGAAAAGTCCCTACTGCACCAGCGAAGCAAGAAGAGTACAATGGTGCTGTTCGAAAAGATAAAGTACTTGTTTTACTCGTAGAATTTAGCGATTTTAAGCATAACAATATTGATCAAGAGCCAGGATACATGTATTCTAAGGACTTTAATCGTGAACATTATCAAAAAATGTTATTTGGTGATGAACCATTTACTCTATTTGATGGATCGAAGATTAATACATTTAAACAATATTATGAAGAACAATCTGGTGGTAGCTACACAGTTGATGGTACTGTAACGGAATGGCTTACTGTTCCAGGAAAAGCTTCAGATTATGGTGCGGATGCGGGAACTGGACATGATAACAAAGGTCCTTTAGGGCCACGTGATCTTGTGAAAGAAGCATTAAAAGCAGCGGTAGCAAAAGGAATCAATTTAGCAGACTATGATCAATTTGATCAATACGATCAAAATGGTGATGGAAATAAAAACGAGCCAGATGGTATTATTGATCATTTAATGGTTGTACATGCGGGCGTTGGTCAAGAAGCTGGCGGCGGTAAGTTGAAAGATGATGCGATTTGGTCTCATCGTTCAAAACTTGGATCAAAACCATATGCGATTGATGGCACAAAATCTTCTGTTTCAAATTGGGGCGGAAAAATGGCCGCATACGACTATACAATCGAGCCTGAAGATGGAGCGGTTGGTGTATTTGCACATGAGTATGGTCATGATTTAGGATTACCAGATGAATACGATACGAAGTACTCAGGACAAGGTGAACCTGTTGAGTCATGGTCTATTATGAGCGGCGGTAGCTGGGCTGGAAAAATTGCAGGAACAGAGCCAACAAGTTTCTCACCACAAAATAAAGAGTTTTTCCAAAAAAATATGAATGGTAACTGGGCGAATATCGTTGAGTTAGATTATGATAAACTTCGCACGGGAATTGGTGCTGCAACATATTTAGATCAAAGTGTTACAAAATCAAAACGACCAGGAATCGTTCGTGTTAACTTGCCAGACAAAGATATAAAAAATATCGAATCGGCATTTGGTAAGAAGTTTTATTACAGTACAAAAGGAAATGACATTCATACAACACTTGAGACACCAGTATTTGACTTAACAAATGCAACGAATGCTAAGTTCGATTATAAGACATTCTACGAACTTGAAGCGAAGTATGATTTCCTTGACGTATATGCGATTGCAGAAGATGGAACGAAGACACGTATTGATAGAATTGGCGAAAAAGATGTAAAAGGCGGTATGGATACAACTGATGGTAAGTGGGTTGATAAATCATACGATTTAAGCAAATTCAAAGGGAAAAAAGTAAAACTGCAATTTGAGTATTTAACAGATATTGCAGTAGCTTATAAAGGATTTGCGTTAGATAATGCTGCATTAACTGTAGATGGAAAAGTTGTTTTCTCAGATGATGCAGAAGGCCAGCCAGCAATGACATTAAAAGGATTTACTGTATCTAACGGATTTGAACAGAAAAAAAATAACTACTATGTAGAGTGGAGAAATTACGCTGGTTCTGACACGGCATTACAACATGCGCGTGGCCCAGTGTTTAATACAGGAATGGTTGTATGGTATGCGGATCAAAGCTTTACAGATAACTGGGTAGGTGTTCATCCAGGTGAAGGATTCTTAGGAGTAGTAGATTCTCATCCAGAGGCAATCGTAGGTACATTAAATGGACAACCGACTGTGAAGAGCAGTACGCGTTATCAAATTGCTGATGCGGCATTCTCATTTGATCAAACGCCAGCATGGAGAGTAGATTCGCCAACTCGCGGTATCTTTGACTATAAAGGATTACCAGGCGTTGCAAAATTTGATGACTCTAAGCAGTACATCAACAGTGCAATTCCAGATGCAGGACGTAAGTTGCCGAAACTAGGATTGAAGTTTGAAGTAGTAGGTCAAGCTGAAGACAAGTCTGCAGGTGCAGTTTGGATTCATCGATAGAATAAGGTGAAACTAAGAGGAGCTGTCTTATAAGTCGGTGAAACCGAATTATGGACAGCTCTCTTTTTATTGTGGAAACGGGGCAGTTTAGTTTAGGAACCAGTTTGTTGGAAAGAAAGATATAAAATTCATTTTCAATAAAAACGAAAAAGTTATGTTGCAAAAAGGAATGGGCCTATTAATTATATGAAGAAAGGCATGTATTGTGTTATTAGACAAAAATACTTGATACACGAATGTTACCGTCACTCGCTTTCCTCATTATTATAAGCTAATAGTGGTTCGTACATCATTATAGCGTGATTCTCCGTTACATATTGGTCTTCTATAAACTGTTTCTGTTGATTATATACTCTACGTTGAATAACATTATGTCGTATATAACCACCCCAGTATGCAGATTGGATTGAGTGTTCTTTTTCATAAACTTCATATTGATAAAGCTGCGGATAGGCAACTCTCCATTCACCGACTAAATGTTTATCTGTAATATAAAGGTGAAGTTGATACGATTGGTCCGTTTCATTTTTGATTTGTAAATCTAAATAGTTATAAGAACAAGTTGCTCCGCTTCCAAATGGTTGAGTACGCTTGGAATCAGGAAAGACATCAAAACTATGACGATATCGCTCTGTTACTGTCAATGGTGTATGTAAGGTCATCCAATATATTAAATTTGAAAGCTGACAAAGTCCTCCTCCAATACCTGCTTGAAAAGATCCATAGTGCAGTATCATACCTTCTACATACCCTTTTCTCCTCGTAGGCTTACCTATTAAACGCCAGTAAGAGAATGTTTCTCCCGGTCTAATGACGATACCATTTAGTTGTTTAATAGCAATCTTCAAATTAACAACTTTATTTTGTTGATACCACATATCTACATCTTTGAGCTTACGAAGTAGTATCGTTCGGTGCTGAATCGCTGTATAGGGTAACTTTTCTTGTTGAAAAGTTTTTGCATATGTTTTTCCGTCTACTAACCACTGAATGTACCTCTTTGTAGAGTAATACCATGTCCCTAGTAGAATGCGATACTTAGACCGCTGTTTAGGACGTAAGTTCACTAAATTCATTTTATTTCCTCTCTCCATCAATAAGTTGTACTTTTTTAGCTGCATAATAATTAACATAGATAGATAAAAGACGCAAAAGAACAGGATAATTAATCTAATGGGGACTTTCTTTTTTCCATTTTCAAATTGCTTATAGTGATGTGAAAATCCGCTTCAATACGATAAATTCAAATAACACATTATAAATATAAAGGACAATCTTAAAAAAAAAATAATGAAAATTAAAGAAATTCTAAAGTATTAATATGTTTTTACTAAATATTGATTGATAATAAGTTGTTTTTTGAGACTTTACTAGGCTCTGTTGCAATGCTTCTTAGTAAATAAAAAGTTAAGTTAATTACAATGAAAGATTATGCAACTCTTAGTAATTGCTGTAATTCATTGTACGTCGAAAAACCGCAGTCTAGTCCCTGACTGCGGTTTCGTTTATATAGAGATGGAATCAAAATTCTATACTTTCGGAATTTTTCACACAAGCAAACCATTGACCTATTATCTCGTTATGATGCTCAATAATTTGAGACGCCGATAATAATGTAGAGTTATATGTACTATGTCCATTCTTTACAAGAGTAACGTCATATCCTAAGCTGTATGCACGCCGGCATGTTGCATCTATGCAAATTTCAGATTGAATTCCTGCTATAACAACTCGTTTTATATTTCTCATTTCTAGCTCTTGTTGAAGACTCGTTTTATGAAAAGAATCCGGATGATTCTTTTCAAGAACGACATCTCCTGTTGCTGGAGCAATTGATTTATGAATTTCCCATCCAGGTGTCCCTTGTCTAAGCGAAGAACCAGACTTCCCGTTAAACTTCATATAAAAAATAGGGGCTGAAGCAGAACGGGCTTTAGAAATCAATAATTGAATAACTCTTAATAATTCCATTCCATTATATAGGACTTTTCTCTCTTCGAATGAACCTACCTGTACATCAATAATAAGGAATGCTGTACAGCTTTTCATCATAAATACCCTCCTAATACTTGGTTCAAAAATACAAAAGTGAAATATATGCAAACTACAATGCTATGCACATTTAATGTATCCAAAAGTTCCAAAGAATATTGCATGGAGGTATGAAGTGGATGCAAATAATTACAATTAGTAAAAACTGTTTTAAATAAAGGACATGAAATTGGCAATCATACAATGAATTATGTTAAAAGGTATGTTCTCAGGATTCTATTGCGATTTTAATGGGGATAGCATTGTTTTTATAGGCTACATTTTAGCGGAATAAAAGCTCAAAAAGCGATATGTATATTAACAATGTTACATTAGTATTTTTCTTTTTATTTATCCCGCTATTTGCGGGCTGATAATCAGTGGGGGATGAACAAAACCCCCACTGATTAAAGTTTCACTTTATATACTCGCAAGTAAACTAGCATAATATTAATACGAAAGAATATAGTAATATGAGTTTTTGCATATTTTAAAATTTAATATATCCTCCGAAAAGTTTTAATTGTATAATGTGTTTTGTCATATTCTTTTAGATTTTTCGACAAAAAATAACAAAAATAGAAGACGTATTGGGAGAATGCATTATGTACATAAAACTATTAAAATCAATTACATCATTATCGCTTATTGGTGGTGCTTTATTATATACAAATGGCAGTGATGTGAAAGCTGCTGAAGCGGGCGTTTTTTCTGATGTACCAGCATCGCACTGGTCCTATCCTGCGATTAAAGATTTAGCGGGTAAAAATATTATTTCAGGTTATGGAAATGGAAAATTTGGTTTTGGTGATGTTGCGACGAGGGAACAAGTTGCAGCTTTAATTTATCGTGTGTTAGTACCGAATAAGCAAGGTGGTACGTTTAGTAATGATGGTGCCCGTTATGTATTAAAAGATGGGTCTACTTTAAATAATCCGTATCGTGATATTAGCTCAGGTTCTACAATGTTTCCAGAAGAGGTTTTAACGTTAACGAAATTGGGGATTTTTAAAGGTGATGGAAATGGCGGTTTTAGACCGAAAGATTCTGTTAGCCGCGCAGAAATGGCGCAAATTATTAAAAATGCGTTCCAAGTTTCAGCTAAACAAAAACATACATTTAATGATGTTCCAAATGGATTTTGGGCAGAAAACGCGATTAGTGCGGTGCAGTCAAACGGGATTGCATCTGGTACAGGAGACGGGAAATTTGAGCCGGCTAAAACGGTAACGCGTGAACAGTATGCACAGTTTTTATATAATGCATTGAAATATAAAAAGCCTGAAGTTGCGGTGCAAGATACAGAAGATACGGCATTATTAACAGCATTTAAAGATGAAGTGCAAAAGCGTATTAATGCGTACGAAACGAATATTACACTTCCATATAAAACGAAAAATAGTAATCAGGAAGAAGTAATGAAGACACTTTTTAACGCCTATAAAGAAGTTGCAAGTAAAAATGAGTATACAAATTATAATAGATCGAATGTTTCATATGGAATTTCTGGATCACCTGGAAATTACACATTTACGTTAAAGATTACATATCGTGAAACGAAAGAACAAACGGAATATGTAATGAAGCAAGCGAAGGCAATCGTTTCTTCTATTACTCAAGTTGGAATGGATGATCACGAAAAAGTGAAGGCGATTCATGATTATGTAGTAAAGCATGTTTCTTACGATACGTCTTATAAGGCTTACACAGCATATGAGGCACTCGCGAATCGTTCTGCCGTTTGCCAAGGTTACACACTATTAACCTATCAATTATTAAAAGAAGCTGGAATTGAGAATCATTTTGTAGTAGGAACTGGAGACGGTCAGCCTCATGCTTGGAATTTAGTGAAAATCGATAGTAAGTGGTACCATCTTGATACAACATTTGATGATCCAGTGCCAGATGTACAAGGCCGCGTAACGTATTCATATTTCAACTTATCAGATGAGCAAATTGCGAAGAATCACGTGTGGAACCGAGGGGATTATCCGCAAGCTACTACAAATTATTATGATACACTGACGAGTAAAATTGTAGGGGGAAACTCTAAATCAGCTGTGTACCAACAAATGTTGAAAGATACAAAGTTAAGTTATTTAGGGAATGAATACATCGCAAATAGCTATAATGAATTAAAAAGTAAAATGCAGCAGCGCTATAGTGCAAAGCCAGAGAAGATTGAGGTTCTTTATAAGCAATCAATGGACGGTTCACTGCAAGATGTGAAAAAGGCGATTGGAGAAATCGGTTATCCACAAGGATCAAACCGTGTTTCGTATAAAGCAGAGCCGTATAATGCAAAAGAAGGGTATTCTTTGGTGACGATTACGTTTATGTATTAAAAAAACCTAGATCCTATGGGGTCTAGGTTTTTTTTTATACCTTAATTTGACATATACAGTCTGACTGTATAAAATGAAACTATACAGTTAAACTATATAGTTTAGCTATATATTTATCGTTACATTGGAGGTCTTTATGAATAGAGATAAAAATTTACCATTAACGGAAACAACGTATTACGTTCTTTTAGCTTTATTAGAGCCAGCTCATGGATATTTAATTATGCAAAAGGTGGAGGAACTTAGTAATCATCAAGTGAAAATCGCGGCGGGTACATTATATGGTGCGGTTGAAAATTTATTAAAGCAACAATTAATAGAGTCGGTAAAAAGTGAAGATAAACGAAGAAAAGTGTATGTCATTACTGAACGCGGGAAAGAAGTATTGCATTTAGACTTTATGAGAATGCAGCATATTATTGGGGTTACAAAAAGCTTATTAAATGTATAGTTAGGGGGAAGCGATGATGTGGAGATTGAAATTCTTTTTAGACTTTGAGAAAGAGGAAAAATGGTTAGAAGAGAGGGCTTGGAAAGGCTATCAATTAAAAAGTAATACATTCGGTTATAAATTTAGAATCGCAGAACCGGAAGATGCGACAATTAAAATAGATCATAGAATATTTAATAGAAGAAAAGACTTTATTAATTACTGTACATTATTTGAAGATAGTGGCTGGAAGCATATAGCCGGTAATTGGTGGTCAGGCACGCAATATTTTAAAAAGGTAGATGAGGAAAGTGAAGATGACATTTTTTCAGATCAAATGTCACGAGCAGGGAAGTACAAGCGTCTATCTAAGACATTTCTAGAATTGGCGATATGTTATTTGCCGCTGTTAATCCTATTTACCTTTAATAATACAATTGATCTAGGAGCGATTTTAAATCCGAAAGGCCTATACTATACACCAGGATTATGGGATATGCACGGTGCAGCATTTTTAGGATCATTCTTATTTGAAACACCATTTGCATTAATGAGGGGCATTTCATGGTTGTTTATCCCAGCTGCGATTGGTATGTTTTTCTTTTTCTCATATAAAGCAAATCGATTGTATGAAGAGAGAAAATACTAGGAGGACCCCCTTAAAGCTGATGCTTTGAGGGGGATTTTTTGAATTTGTAAATGCTATACTTGGTTGTAATTAATATTAATTCCTTTTGTTGGTGTTTGAATGTGATATCATTTTGATAATAATATTCCTTAGGAGGGTGATTAACATTAATATACTTTTAGGTGTCATCACCGCTATTGTCCTCTTGTTAATCGCCGCATGGACTACAAAAAGACCTACTACAGACGACCGGCATAAATAAACTATTGTATTTCTCAATGAACAAAACAACTTAACATGGTAAAATAATATTTGGATGGGAGTCCAATATATATTATTAAAATTAAGATGGTTCAAGTCGGAGAAAGGCACCTTAGGGTGTCTTTTCTTTTTTCTAAATGAGAGTTTTGGCTTAAAGAAGATAAATTTTCAATGGATTATTGCCATGAATATATTGATAAAGTTCATCAATATATTTATAGAAAGGAGGAATTCCAATGAAGAGAGATGATAATAAGATTGGTCACTTTACATCTGAAAAAGGAAAGGAAGACTTTCAAATTGCCTACGATGAATCAATGGCACTTCTTCCAAAACCTAACGATACGAAAGATATAAAAACTAAATACGGCACAATTCGTGCTTATTACTTTACTAAAGAGGAAAACAAACATAAGGAGCCAATACTCTTACTCCCTGGGCGTGGTGCATCTACTCCAATGTGGGTACCCAATTTAGAAGGGCTAAGGGAGAAAAGGCCTGTTTACACGATAGATTTACTCGGTGAACCTGGAATGAGTGTGCAAACGAAGGTGATTGAAAACCAAAAACAACAAGCAGAATGGTTAAATGAAGTAATTGAAGGATTAGGTTTAGAAAAAGTGCATATCGTGGGTGTCTCAATTGGTGGTTGGACAACAATGAATTTGGCCAGATATAATCCAGAGCATATTGCTACGGCTAGTTTATTGGACCCAGTCTTTGTATTTACGCAAATGTCCATAAAGATGATTCTAGCATCTATTCCAGCTTCCGTCCCTATTGTACCTAAGTTTATAAGAGAAAAGATGTTGAGTTATGTTTCTGGAGGAGCAGAAACAAATGATGATGAGCCTATCGCTAAGTTAATCGAGTCGGGTATGCGTAACTATAAACTTAAAACGCCAGCACCTGATCTATTTAGTAAAGAAGACTTAAAAAATATCAATATTCCAATACTTGCATTAATGGCTGAAAAAAGTATAATGCACAATTCAGTAAAAGCAGTTGAAACTGGGAAAAAATACGTTAAAGATATCGATATAGTTAACTGGAAAAATGCATCTCACGCAATCAATGGTGAGTTCTCTAACGAAGTTAATGCTAGGATTCTTGATTTTGTAGAAAAATATTCTAATGACAACTAAGTTGAAAGTGGAAAATATGTTGTAATAACAACTTTATCTCTATATAGCTATTTAGGGGGATTTAGCTCGTTTTTCTATCGGTTATTGGAGTCTGTGTAGTAATGGAATATAAACGAAAATCCCCTTCAAATCCTTTGGAGGGGATTTTCTAAAATACTGGAGCTGCCCTTTATAAAAGTAATTATGAAAAATAATAAATATATCTAATGTATTATTAGATTTTCCTTATATTATATTATTGAGAATTTTATAAGGAGGTGAAAAAAGAATGGACGAGCATGTACAACCTCAACTTTCGCCACCATGGATCACATATTTTAACGAACTCAGAAATTCAATCGGAGCTGATCCGACTGTAACAGTAGGTCCGCTAATACCGACTGGTGGGAATTTTATTATTTTAGTACAAACTACGGATATTGAAAAAGCATTTGCATTAGCTACACTTCTTAAACCTACAGTGCAATTTGGCAATGTAACTGTAACTATTGTTGTTAGTGTTATTGGGGATGGAATTGTAAATCCAATTCCTTGTCCTTTAGACGCTTTTGAAATTGCACACCTTTTTCAAGTAGCTTTAGAAAACAACTTGTATTTTGAGCAAGTTGTTGTACAGCCACAGTTCCCAGGTGGATCTAATGTTGTTTTTCCAGTTTTTGCAGCAAAGGTAATTCAGTTTTTTAATGATGATATTTCCAATCTATGTCAAACATTCACAGAAGTCGCTGCAAAAGTTTTTCGTGATGTAATGAATGATACTATTTGTGGTATACCAATTTTATTTTCGACAAGTTGTATTACAAGTACTGAAATTAGTGAAGAAACGGTTCAAAATACAGATACAGACCCAAAATTGTTTTATTAATTTATAAAGACATTTTCAATTTAAGAAAATGTCTTTGTTGTTTTTTGAAGCTCGCCCCCTGGAGAACCAGTAAATATAGTAATTGATGTATTTCGACGTATAAAATCACCTATCTTCCAAGCGATAGATGGCTTCCCTGGTCCGGGTGTAGTAACTCCTCTTTGAACCATCTCAAGTTTGATAATAGGGGGTCTCGCCACATATCTATCAAGCTGAAAGGGATCTTTTTTTAGCTTTTAAAAAAATCCTTCATCATTTTAACGTCTTTAATATTCACCGTCACACCTTCTACTTTATCTTTCTCCTCATCTTTAGCGATCGTAATTTGTTCCTTATTATCAACCCACACAAGAAACTCTTCTTTTGAGTCATCTTTATGTGTAACGGTTATTGTAGAATGTACAGATGCTTTCTTTTTTTGATCTAGTGTGATTGTTTTCGGTGTTCCGTTTTGGACTGCTGAAGCGATTGATTGTATCATTTCCTCGTTATCTGTTTGAGATTTGGAACTAGTATTACTTGTTGTTTTAAGCATCTCAATGTTTGTAATGTCTGCAGAGTTTAATGGAATGGCATTTTTCGTATTTTCTTGCTTAGTTTTTGGAGTATTATTTGTAGTAGAAGTGCTTGTACAACCTATTAAAGTTAAAGATAGAACACTTAGAGCACATATGTAAGTGATTTTTTTCATTTTATCTCCTCCTCCAATTCAATTATAACAATATTCTATTAATTTAGGTAGTTATTGTAAGGGGAAGGTAAAATAATATGTTATTCTTACAAAATTGTCACATTCATGTAAGGTAATTCAATAGATTAGATACTTTTTCCATGTCATAATAAAGACATAAGAAAGCCAATCAAAAAACTATAAGTTATTAGGAGAGTGTCAGTCATGATTGTAACAACAACGTCTGGAATCCAAGGTAAAGAAATTATTGAGTATATTGATATTGTAAATGGTGAAGCTATTATGGGTGCAAATATTGTTCGTGATTTATTTGCTTCAGTTCGTGATGTTGTCGGTGGTCGTGCTGGTTCTTATGAAAGCAAGCTAAAAGAAGCTCGTGATATCGCGATGGATGAAATGAAAGAACTTGCAAGACAAAAAGGTGCGAATGCTATCGTTGGTATTGACGTAGATTACGAAGTTGTTCGTGATGGAATGTTAATGGTTGCTGTAAGTGGTACAGCTGTACGTATATAAGTAAATGAAAAACAGGCTCACCCCTTGAAGTTTATGCTTTGAGGGGATTTTTTTATTTTTCTTTCGTTCATGACTAAAGTTAAAATAGAGAAGGGCTGATGTACTAACTCGCTTATTTCAAATGTAGTATATATTCTTTTCAAAGAGAAAAGTAAGAAATATAGCAATCTTTATATATGTTTAATGAAAGTGTTAATTTTATAATAAAATTGTTATTTGAGGTAATGAGAGAATTAATGGTATGAATAACTTTAGAGGCGGTTAAGGGGAATTTCCAATTTGTAATAAAAAACGGAGGTACCGAAAACCTTTAAGAGAGTTTATAGAAATAAACGATTGAGCACTTAAAGAGTTATAGTACATAAAATTTATAATGCATTGGGGGTAGTTACATTATGTTTTGGTTAGGGTGCTTTTTAGGATACGTTTTAGGTTCCGTTATTACATGTGCTCTACTTTACTTTGGGTATAGATCCAATGAAAACAAAAAAGCGGATATGCAAAAGAGGGAGGAGAGAAAAATCAATAAAAAAGGTGTATAGGATGCGGAAGGTAAGGTGATAACATTGATGCAAAAATAAAGGACAGTTACATATTTTATATGATTACTATGTACTGTCCCGCTTATTCCTTTGGATTATGAAAAATCGTTTCCTGTCTTGCTATAAATTTCATAAGCAAAAAATCCAAATAAATAGCCTATTCCAGCTCCTAAACCAACTGTAAACAGTGAATGATCCGGGAAAAATATATCGACAATTATACCGATTAAACACCCCAAAAGCATTCCCATTGGTATTAAACTATCTAATAAAACTTGAGCGTTTTTTGATTTTTTCTTACCTAAGTTACCGTTGTTATATTTATGTTTAAGCCTTCCAATCACATATACTACAATTCCTCCAACTATTACAACAGGTGCAAGTGCTGTAATTAACCACATGCTAGAATCTCCTTTCACCTTTTAATAGAATTATACCAGATAATTACAATTGTATGCCGCTAAACGTACGGTCTAGTCTATTTAAAAGGTCAATCAAAAGGACTTCTTCAATTGTATTTAATAACTCGTCAAAAACACTTTTCCCTTTGTTTTTTCAGCAGACTGCACAACATCAACAGCATTTTTCACATCCGCTAAGTCATACGTAGAATGCACCGTCATAAAGCGTAATTGTTTATTTTCTACTAGGCGGATTAAGTGACGAAATGTCTCCTGCCATTTGTATGGTGACACGTCTTTATTCCAATGTCGTAAATGAAATATGTTAGCGTGGACTTTTGCTTTCGTAACAATCTCTGCCCAGTTTACTTGTATTCCAGATAGAAGACCGATAGTTAAAAAGTGTCCATTTGGACGTACACAAAATGCTAATTCATTTCCATCTGGTCCTCCAATAGAATCAATCGCAGCATCTGCACCGATTCCGTTTGTTAATTCCATAACGGTTTCATGTAGCGGGGTAGTGGAAGTATCTATCACATGATGGGCACCAAGTTGAAGCAATTCCTCTGTATGTTTACTATTTCTTGTCACTGCAATGAGTCGGAAATTTAAAATTTGCGATAACTGAGCAAAAAGATGACCAATAGCGGATCCACAAGCATTCACTAATAAAACATCATTACGTTGTAAGTTTAACGTTTCTGTACATGTAACCCACGCTGTAAGGGGATTAATATACATTTGTGCCGCTGTGAAATCATCAATGGAATCAGGTATAGGGACTACAAAGTCAGCTGATGTTGTAACAAATTCTTGCCAAGTACCTTCCCCTCGTAAAGGTAAAACACGTTTACCGATAAGGCCTTTAGAAACGAAAGAGCCAACATCTTCTACAATGCCAACACCTTCATAACCAGGTATATTAGGTAAAGAAATTCTATGTGCGTACGCTCCGGTTACTGGAATTAAGTCAGATGGATTAATCGGTCTAACTAGCATACGAACTAAAACTTCATTATCTTTTAATGGTTCTATATTTTTATATTCAACTTGTAATACATTTTTTGGGTTACCGAACTCATGAAATTGAATGTATTTTCCGTGCAAAATAATTGATCCCCCTTAGTGTGATTGGGTTTATTATAGCATTTTTAGTTTAATTGATTATTTCAGTAGCACTAAATAAAGAAGAGCAGACAGTCGTCGTTTATTCATTTAATAAAATCGTAGAAAATGGTATTGCTGTATATAAAAAATTTAATGAAAAATAGGCTCGCTTTATGTTTTGAGGGGACCTTTATTGTGCAAATATTAAAAAGATATATTAATTATGTAGCATTGTATGGAGTGTTAAATTGATTTCCTAAATAAGTTATTAGGTACATATTAATATAATAAAAAGACGCCCTTGTGAGCGTCTTTTTCCAACTTGAGATAGATGTATCATTATTGTTCTGCTAGGGTATATAATTCTCGTTTGACGTTTTCTCACACAAATGATCTGTGTATCAATTTGTTTTTGATATACAGATCATTTGTATGACAATTCTTATAGATAATTGCTGAATCATAATCTTACATAAATGCTTTTAAAAGTTCTTGAACCAATGGAATTACTCCACCTACAAATTTTAAAACTGCCATTGCGATTTCCATATGATTGCCTCCTTTTTTAAATAGTAAGTTTGTAATAAATATTTATATCATCATTATAGTAAGCGCTTACATAAACATCAATGCATTTCGATATGCAACATTTCATATTTGTATTTGGTAATGAGGATGTAGAGGAATCGGTAACTTACCCCGCTATTTGTGGGAGTCGGGCTGTATGTAAAAGCCTTCATTTTATCAAAATGTAAGTTGCATCTTGTATAATGTAATGGTGGAGGTCAGATATGAAAAAAATAAGTTTAAATATAGATTTGGATACAAATGTATTGGAAGTGGTATTTATTCCAAGAAGGTTTATTATTTTATGGATTACACTCGTATATATAGCTTCAATGCTTTTAGAATTTCGTAATAATATTTTCTCTATAGATAGTTTTTTCTTTACAATAGTCATTGTTATTCATACTATTTTTCATTGGTATGCGAGTTCATTAAAGAATAGGCAATTGTTGTACTTCTTTTTTGTACAACTTTTCATTGTGTTTTTGGCTGCATTTATTGCAACAAATGCTTCGATAGCGATTTTTGTTGGATTAACTCCTATTTTAATCGCCCAAAGTTTATATGTTTATAACAATATATTTAAAGTAATGGCAGTTTTTACTCTTATGTATGCAATATTTTGTGCTGCAATTAGTATTAATTATGGTGTGAATAAAGTAGCTATTCTTCTCTCTATGTTTCTTTTAGTGTTAGCAATTATTGTTCCTTTTTCTTATATTAATAAGCAGCAATTTGATGCACGTAATCGTATACAGAGCTACATCCAAGAGTTAGAATCTGCATATATGAGAGTGGAAGAATTGACATTAGCTAATGAAAGGCAGCGAATGGCAAGAGATTTACATGATACGTTAGCACAAGGTTTAGCAAGCTTAATTATGCAATTGGAAGCAATAGATGCCCATATGCAAAAAGGGAATACAGGACGATCTCAAGAGATTATGAAACAAACTATGATAAGAGCGAGACAAACTCTACATGATGCAAGGTTGGTTATTGATGATTTGCGTCATACTACTAATTCATTTAATGAAGCAGTAGAGGAAGAGGTTCAACGTTTTTCTGAAGCTACGTCTATACAGGTGAGATTTACTATTCAAAGCCCCCCGCATATTTCAAGCTTAGTAAAGGAGCACTGTTTATATGTAATTAGTGAATGTTTAACGAATATCGCAAAACATTCACAGGCAACAGATGTAAATTTAAAAGTTGAATATATCGATGATCTTGAAAAACTTACTATTGAAGTTGAAGATAATGGAATTGGGTTTGACACTGGATATATCGGTAAGAATCCTGGACATTATGGTTTGATTGGCTTAAATGAGCGTGTTCGATTGATTAAGGGAGAAATACATATATTGAGTGAAAAGATGAAGGGTACGAAAGTGTATATTCAAGTGCCTATAAATAAAGAAGGAGATAGCCATGAAGTATAACGTATTAATTGTGGATGATCATTTCGTTGTAAGAGAAGGTCTGAAACTAATAATAGAAACGAGTGATTCATTTCAAATTATAGGTGAGGCTGCAAATGGAGAAGAAGCCCTTTCTTTCATAGAGAAAAAGGAGCCTGATGTCATTTTAATGGATTTAAATATGCCTAAAATGAGTGGTTTAGAAACAATTGAGGCTTTGAATAAAAAACAAAACCATACGCCGATCATCATATTAACTACTTATAACGAAGATGAATTAATGTTAAAGGGAATTGAGTTAGGGGCAAAAGGATATTTGCTAAAAGATACGGATCGTGAGAATTTGTTTCGAACATTGGAAGCGGCTATTCGAGGTGAGATTTTACTACAACCAAATATTATGGAAAAGATAGTGAAGTATAAAAGGAAAGAAGTACATGCTGATAAGGTTGAAGGGAATAACTTAACAGAAAAGGAATTGTTTGTGCTGAAAGCTATTGCACGCGGATATAAGAATAAAGAAATTGCATTCGATATGGGGATAGCTGAGCGAACGGTAAAAGCATATTTAACAAATATATACAATAAATTAGGTGTTAATTCCCGATCAGAAGCAGTAGCTGTATCTATTGAAAGGAAGTTAATTCATTTTTAAAACATTATATATGCCCAATCGTACATTATAGGCCTGCCCTTTTGTACGATTTTTTTATTTCTTTCTCATGTTATGCTTCAGAAAGTATGAGAGATTTAAGAACAATCTAATTGCATTACAATTACAGACGTTTCTAATGTAGGAAAGGAAGAAGAATAATTAAATGGAAACTTTGCTTTTAATTCCTGTAGTAATTTTCTTTATTTGGCTGCAAAGCAAACAAAGAAAAATAAACTGGATAGATATTATAACTTTTCTCATGATGATAGGGATCATTACTTATACGGCGCCGCAGCCAATGACTAGGGATTTACAAGCAGAGCTACTGGCAGTTACGCTTTTTTCTTTCGCTATTGGTATTTGGCAAGGTGGGGGAATTACAGTCTGTTATGAGGATGAAATTTTATATATTACAAATGGAAAACAGTATTCCATTTCATGGATTCTCTTAATAATTGGCAACATAATTATTATTAATATATTTGAAGGTGGATTTACATTTAATGGACCATGGTTTCTTTTGTGTAGTGTTGTCATTACATCTGGGGTGAAAACCAGTATTCTATGTGTTCTGTACAAATTAACAGTGCGAAATTGAATGGAAAATCAAAGTTGTTTTCTTTTATCCCAACATAAAACGTATTGCTGTAAGTTCATTAAAAGACTGTAGTTGATAAAAAATGTGAAGGAAGTATTGGAAGAATGGGGGAGTTAACGTAGATGTTTCTACCTATTACTATATTTGATAGGTTTAGTTGGCTGGGGAATGTTGCTTTCTCTTCAGAAAAGATTAGCAGGAATCGAGCACTTTCGAGGGCTGAAGAAAGAGATGTTAATTTGTGTAATAAGAACGGTATAGGTTCAGTTAATAATATGCATCAAAAAATAACGATAGATTCTGTGGAATATGGTGATAATTGTGTATTGGGCCGTGCAGAACCTCATTCAACAATTGTCATAACAAGTAGTGATATGTATGTTGGAAGCGGACGGGTTAATGAGTATGGAGAATTTAAAATATATACAAATGATTATCTGGAAGAGTATTTGGTACTAGAGATTCAGTTGATAATGGGCGGTTTCTATCAAGGAAGTATAACGGTAAAGTTAAAAAGTTAAGGTATGATGATTTTCTTTTTATTTACTAAATAAAAAGGAAGCAACCGTAGTCGCTTCCTACATCTATTAAGCCGAAGCTTTCTTCATTCTCTCAAGTAAACTAGATAAAATATGCGTACGATAAGATTCTAGTTTTTTACCTTCATAAGTACGAATACCTAATTTTTTAAGTTCTTTTACATACCAACCTTTGCTTCCGAAATACATGTGATCGCTCCCCTTCAACTTTGTTTTTATTTGTTCTGATTGTACTTGGAGGTACAGGTAATATAATGAAGGAAATGAATTTCGCGCGAAAATGGTTAACTTTGTTGCAAAAGACATATATACTAAGGATAGTATATAACGAGGTGGGCAAGACGTGATTATAGAGAAGCACGAAATTCAAATTGACCAAATTACGAGCGGTAAAGTGAATATCTTTACTTTCTATAGAAATAGAAAGCAAGTTGATGATCATTTTTTACGATTACAAGAACCATCGCTTACAGCAAACTACTTCTTCCATTTTCATTTTGATGCAGAGAGTTTGCATCTTTTGCAGAAAGAGTTTCCGAGCGTATATCCGTACGACGGTAGTGAAACGATTCACGATTGGACGGAAAAGATGAAAGCAGAATTGCAACATCAGATCCAAACAGGTAAATGGAATAAACGCGTACGTATCGGCAATCGCATTCTAGATGTGGCGTTTACGTGGTGTGACGAAGATATAGTAGAGTGAAAAAGAAGCGGATGACGCTTCTTTTTTTAGCGCTGGAATAAAACGAGCTTACCTGCAGAAGATGTGCAGCGATGTGTTTTTTCGTACAATCCTTTTTCTTGTAAAATAGATTCACCTTTTGCTTTCGCTTCTTTTTCAGTTGCTGCCTCGAATGATTCGTCTAATGCTTTTGAACCATCTTTTTCAAAGACTGTTAGAACGTATACTCCCATGAAAATTCCCTCCAATAATTAAAATCAGAATCTTATAACTATTTTGTCATAAATCGCTAGAATATGCAAAGAAATATATGACATTGCGTGTTACAATAAAGTGACACTTTAATAAGTAGGGGAGTCTTTTCATCCCCTGCTTATTATTAGTGGAACCAATCGGGTATTTAAGGGCAGTTTGCTTTCAGACTGACTTCTTAGGCTTACTGCCCGTTAATACGGGGTAAAGTGAAACTTTAATAGGTGGGGGGATTTTTTATCTCCCGCTTATTACTAGTTTTCACCAATTGAGCATTTATTGTTTGTGTTCATGCGGATAAAATGAAACTTTTGAACTATAGAAAGGATCGTTATTTGTGAAACAAGTGAAGTTTATACATGCGGCTGATTTGCATTTGGATAGTCCGTTTAAAGGGATGGAAATGAATGTATCGCAGTCTGTTTGGGAGAGAATGAAGCAAAGTACGTTTGAATCGTTCGAGCGTATTGTTGATAAAGCGATTCAAGAGCGCGTTGATTTCGTATTACTAGCCGGGGATTTGTATGATGCGGAGACGAGAAGTTTGAGGGCGCAAGTGTTTGTGCGCGAGCAAATGAAGAGACTGTCGCAGTACGATATTCCCGTTTTTATTATTCATGGTAACCACGATCATTTAGGGGGAAGCTGGGCAGCAATTGAGTTTCCAGAAAATGTTCATGTGTTTACGGAGCCTTATGTGGAAGAGAAATCATTTTATAAAAATGGTGAGCTGTTAGCTTCTATTTACGGGTTTAGTTATTTGCAGCAAGCGGTAACGGATAATATGACAGCGCAGTATACGAAAATGAGTGATGCGCCTTTTCATATTGGGATGCTTCACGGAAGTGTGGAAGGAGATGCAGAGCATAATCGCTATGCACCGTTTCAAATTCGTGAGCTGAAGGAAAAGCAGTTTGATTATTGGGCTCTTGGCCATATACATAAACGTGAGATTTTATCAGAAGAGCCGTACATTATTTATCCAGGGAATATACAAGGACGTCATCGTAAGGAAACGGGCGAGAAGGGTGCATACCTGATTGAACTTACGAAACAAGGGTCGCAATGTTCATTTTTCCATACGGCAGATGTTGTATGGGATGAGATAGAAGTGAGTATCGATGGGCTTGAAACTGTTGATGATCTTATGACGAGCGCGTCAAGTGCGATGAATGAATGCCGAAGAGAAGAGGAAGGCACGCTTTTAACTGTCGTATTTACAGGGCAGGGGCCACTTTCTCCTTATTTGCGTGAAGACAAGCGTGTGGAAGAGATTTTTCATATTTTAGCAACGGGAGAAGAGCGAAAAGATTTCGTGTATGCGATGAAGTGGAAAAATGAGACGGTTTCTTTTGCGGAAATTGAACGTTTGAAAGAGGAAAATCATTTCGTTGGTAGTGTGCTAAAAGAGTTAGAAGCTTTTACAAATATGGACGGAGTGTTGCGCACCATTTGGACATCTCCTGTAGCGCGTAATAGTATTGAATCTTTTACAGAGGAAGAGAAGAGAGAGATTCAAAAGGAAGCGGAAAATATTATTTTAGAGCAATTATTCCAGCAAGAGAGGGATAAAAAATGAGAATTGAAAAACTCCATATTTATGGCTATGGAAAACTAGAAAATGTGGAAATGGATCTATCAATGCTGACGGTACTGTACGGTGAAAATGAAGCGGGGAAATCGACAATTCGCTCGTTTATGAAAAGTATTTTATTTGGTTTTCCAACGAGAGGACAGCGCCGTTATGAACCGAAAGAAGGCGGAAAGTATGGCGGAGCGGTTACTGTTCAAACAGAAAAGTACGGCCGTTTAAAAATTGAACGATTGCCAAAGACGGCAGCTGGTGAGGTGACCGTTTATTTTGAAGACGGGAAAACTGGCGGCGAAGATATTTTACACGATATATTAAGCGGTGTGAATGAAAGCTTATTTGACTCTGTTTTTTCATTTGATATGCATGGTTTGCAAAATATTCATCAGCTCGGCGAAGCGGATATCGGTAATTATTTATTTTCGGCAAGCGCAGTCGGAAGCGATGCGTTATTGCAGTTAGATAAAAAATTAGAAAAAGAAATGAATCAGCGTTTTAAGCCGAGTGGTCGTAATCCTGAAATTAACGTGTCACTGCAAGAGATGAAGAAAATTGAGGGAAAGATGAAAGAGTGGCAAGGGAAGATTGGCACGTATGAAAAACAGGTCGAGCAGTTAAAAGAAAGTGAAGAGAAACTTGCTTCTGTTCGTGCGGAAAAAGAGTCAGCCGAAAGACGAAAGCAAGACTATGAAATATTAGCGGCGCTTGAGCCTCTCGTTATTGAAAAGAGTGCGCACGAGAAAGTGTTAGAAAACGAGAACGGGCAGTTTCCTGTAAACGGAATGGTGCGCTATGAGGCGGTAAAGGCAAAGATAGAACCGCTCCAAGTACAAGTAGATTCACTTCAAAAAAAGATAGAAACAGTGCAATCAGAAATTGATTCCACAGAAATAGATGAAGCATTTTTACAAAAAGAAAGTTACGTAGAAGAGCTTCGTATGCAGCACATGTCTTATGAAAATGCACGCCAAGAAATGCGTGATATGACGGGAAGTATTACGAATATAAAAGAAGAAATCGCAGAATTACAGCAGCAAATTGGAGCAACTTTTGAACAAGAGATGGTTCTTTCATTTGATATAAGTTTAGCGACGAAAGAATTAATTACGCAAACTGTGCAAAAGGCGCGTGAATTAGAATCACAAAAAGCGCAACTAGATGAACGTTTTAAAACGGCTCAGGAGCAATTAGAAGAGCAAGAAGAAAATATAAGACAGATTCAGAAACAAATGTTAGCGGATGAAGAGCGAAATGCGTTAGTTGAGAAAGAAAAGTCATTTCAAGATGCGGCGTTTATCGGTATGGGCGCAGAGAGAATGAAGCGTAAGTATGAAGAGAAAGCAGGATTTGCTAAGCAAAAGAAAAAGCAGTGGCAAAGAGTTTGTCTTATTTTACTTCTTATTAACACGCTTGTTTTATTCACGAGTCTATTTATAGATAACCGCGTGCTATTATTTATTAGTGTCATTGTTTTTGTGGGGATTGTTTTAGCACTCGTTTTATATAAAGATCCATCAAGCGGATTACAAGAAGAACTCCTTACTCTTCAGCAAAGTGCTGGCGGAAGACAAAGTGAAGAAGCGATGTCCGTTCGTTATCAGTTAGAAAAGGATGAAGAGATTCGAAAGTTATTTGAGCGAGAGTCTTATAAATTGCAGCAAATGGAACGAGCTTATGATAAAGTCGTTTCATCGTATGAAGAATGGGAGCGAGAAACTTTCCAAATAGGAGAACAAGTAGATGCGTATAAAACGCGCTATATGTTCCCTGAATTTTTTACGTATGCGCACATGTTGCCAGCGTTTGAGCGTATTGAAAAAATGCAGCAATTATATCGTGAGCTAGATAAACAAGGCGAGCGGAAATCTTCATTATATGAAATGATTTCGCAATTTGAACATAAACTAGAAACTGTTATCGGTAGCACGGAGTATAGTAATTTGCATGAGGCGCAAAGTCGTATGCAAAATGAGAAAGAGAAGCGCCAAACTTGTAAGCAGCTGAAAGAGAAGCTGGCGGAATGGCGAGAAGAATATGAGTTCATGCAAGAGCAATTGAAACAACTTTTAGTAGAGCGAGACGGTTTATGGCATATCGCAGAGTCTACAAATGAAGAGATGTTTTTAGAAGCAGGTAAACGGGCAGAAAAACGTGAAGATGCGGATAAGCAAGTGGGGCGTTTATTACCGCAAATTGATCTGTTAGAACAGCGTTTAACGAATTTATCATTAGCTGAACATTATGAGGCTGACGGTTATGATGAAAAGTTAAAGCAAGAAATGACATCCGCGAAAAACTGTCTGACGAAAGAGAAAGAACTGACGGAGCGTATTGCGAAACACCGTATGGAAATTGCGAATTTAGAAGAAGGTAGTACGTACGGTGATTTAATGCATGAATGGGAAATGAAAAAAGCGCAAGTACGTGAACAAGTGAAGAAGTGGGCTGCTTATGCGGCGGCAAAGACAGTATTAACGAAAACGAAGCAATATTATCATGAAGTACATCTTCCGCGTATTTTACAAAAATCAGAAGAGTATTTCGTCTATTTAACAGGCGGACGATATAGTAAAATCTTTTCACCGTCAGAGGCGGAGCCGTTCATTGTTGAACGTAACGATGGTATGCGTTTTTACAGTCATGAACTAAGCCAAGCGACAGCGGAGCAGTTATACTTATCGCTGAGATTTGCACTAGCGAAAACGTTTGAACATGATTATCCATTTATTATTGACGATAGTTTTGTGCATTTTGATGCGATAAGGACGAATCGAACGATTGAACTTATAAAGGAAATTGCGAAAGATAGACAAGTTATCTTCTTTACATGTCATGCGCATTTACTCGCGTATTTTACAGAAAATGAGATTGTAAAATTAACGCATAAGCGTAAAGAAAATGAGTTGTAGTATGCTATACTAAAAGTAATTGATTTGGTGGAGGAATTCGAATGAAAAAGAAAATTGCAGAATATGAAGTTGGTGAACAAGTCGATGTTTTCTTGTTAATTAAAACAGCGACAAAAGGTCTCGCAAGCAATGGGAAACCGTTTTTAACAGTAATCTTACAAGACCCAAGTGGAGATATTGAAGCGAAGCTATGGGATGTATCACCAGAAGTTGAAAAACAATATGTAGCAGAAACAATCGTTAAAGTAGCTGGAGATATTCTAAACTATAAAGGACGTATTCAATTACGTGTGAAACAAATCCGTGTTGCGAATGAAAATGAGGTAACAGATATCTCGGACTTCGTAGAAAAAGCACCAGTGAAAAAAGAAGATATGGTTGAAAAAATTACGCAATACATATTTGAAATGAGAAACCCGAACATTCAGCGTCTAACAAGACATTTGTTAAATAAGCACCAAAACGAATTTTTAGAATATCCAGCAGCGACGAAAAATCATCACGAGTTCGTATCCGGACTAGCTTACCATGTCGTATCGATGTTAGATTTAGCGAAAGCTATTGCTACGCTATACCCATCGTTAGATAAAGATTTACTATATGCAGGCGTTATTTTACACGACCTTGGTAAAGTATTCGAACTATCTGGCCCGATTTCTACAACGTATACGTTAGAAGGAAATTTACTAGGTCACATTTCTATCATGGTGAACGAAATTGGGAAAGCAGCAGACGAATTGCAAATTGATGCAGAAGAAGTGTTGATCCTTCAGCACATCGTTCTTTCTCACCACGGAAAAGCAGAGTGGGGTAGCCCAAAACCACCATTAGTAAAAGAAGCAGAAATTCTGCACTACATCGACAACTTAGATGCAAAAATGAACATGATGGACCGCGCATTAGGACGTACAAAACCAGGTGAATACACTGAGCGTGTATTTGCTCTTGATAATCGTTCGTTCTATAAGCCGACGTTCCATAATTAAGATTGTGAATAGAATGGCCTCATTAAGTGTTAGTAAGCTTAGTGGGGCTGTTTTTTTATTGAAAATTAAATGAAATAGTTAAGAAGTACGCATGGGTTTAACGAAGAACTAACAAAACATATCTCGCCACTAGAATGGGAAGAGGTACTCATTTTCATATTACAACAGATAGAAAAGGGAATCCGATGGATAAAGGAAGATATGATCAGCTTGACGGACATTATCCAGAAGATTTTGTGGGGTATAAAAAACAGGAAAAAAAATAAAAACTAAAGGTGTGAAAAAGTTTGAGTAATTTAAATAAAGGTCGCATGGAGATTCTTAAAAGAAAAGCTCGAAGAAAAGAACTTATAAATGAACTATCTAGTCTTGTTACTGTTTCTGAAGAATCATTTATGGATGCCGAAACAAATGATTTATTTTGTAAAGGATTATTTAGTAAGCTAGAAAAAGTTTCAGACAAAAAGAAAATTGGTGATACCAATTATAAAGAAAATAGAAAGCTCTCAATAGAGCTATTAAGTGAACTCATTAATACCATTAATTTTCCAGTTAACCAAGGGAGATTATTTTTCTTTACAGAATATGACCTTGAAGCAGTTGAGCTGAATATTGATGAAATATTTGATAATTTAGAGGATTTATCAATCAAATCAGGTTTTTTAATTGGCAGTGGAGATTTTGTATTAGTTGGTGATGATTTAGATTTCGGCTTATGTATTGAGAGAACGGAATATTATTATGAATTCAGTATGTGGGGATTAGCGAAAATTTAAAGTATGACAATAAACAAAACCACCTTTTTAATAGGTGGTTTTGTCTACTATTTCACATATAAATTGGCTTCATTTTCTGTTAGACAAGTTTTATTTTATATGTTCACATTTTTTATCTCATAATTTCAATTAGGAAAGGGAGGAAAAAACATGAAATATATGGCGTATGTAGAAAAAACCAATAAGCTAATGGAAGAGGAAGTTACAATAAATATTAACGGTATAGTGTTTACGGGATTCTCCACTGTTTGTCCATATAAAATTGAAGAGGGAAAAAGTTATCCTGTTATTCTCGACATTACAGTTTTCGATAATATTGAAATAAATGAAAGAATAGATGGAGTTAAAAGTTTAAAAAGGAGTGATAATTCTTTTAAGTATCGTATTAGTGGAATGTTAAATCATGGGTTTATTGATGCAGGGATTATTATTACAGACGAAGATGAAATATTCCCGGAACACAGTGAATACTTTAACAAGTATGTTGAAATTGAAGTTAATAGAATCAACATTGAATTTTTAAAAGAAGGCTAGTCATTTTCAAAAACTTCAAACTAGAAATCAGGAAATTATTTTTCTCAGACAACTCCAAACATGAAATTCAATATAAATAAGGGGGGCTTATTTATGGCAATATGTTTATTAATGACTAAAGAATTTGAGGATGAAGAGATAGTTGTTTATCAATACTATCCTTCCGAATCACCCGCTAAAATAGGTAAGATGCACTATAATAAAAAGGAACGAATGTTTTATGACATAGAGCAAGCTCCAGTGGATTCATTAAATATGAGAGAACATTATTTTAATTGTGCGTGTATTATGATTGTGCGATGTCTTAGAAAGAACGAGGAATTTCCAGATAGCATGGCATATCAAGCATAATTAAAAGAACATAAAAAAAGCCACCTAACAGGACGGCTCTTATTTTACTTAACCGCATACTACCAACCTCTACGATCAAGGTATCCTTTCATTCCATTTGGCATCCTATTCTTAGTGATGGTAATCGTATTTTTTATCTTTCGCCGTATACGGAATAAGAAGCAGACAATGCATCATATATATTTGAAACAAAAAGAAGTACGAAAACTTGGAGAAGATGCAGAATAAGAAGACCGAGATAGCTTAATACTGCCAGCGGAAGAAGCAAGAGCAACGCTAATAAAATGGGAGCTAACATTATCGAAGTTTGAAAAGAGAAGGTTCAACAATGGTTTTCCCGTATTCATAAGAACAGTGATATTATTCCAATTTATGAGAAAGTTAGATATGGAGAAGGAACTGCTTCAAATGAGGAGTTACAGCTGATGCGGAAGTGGATACATGAACACGTAAGGAAAAGTTTATAAAAATGGCCTTAGCGTTGTAAATCCACATTTTTATAACGCTATCCTATATAGAAATTCACCATTCTCCAGTCTAAAATGTTATGCAATAAAAAATGTCTCGAATTTGAGATATTTCACTTGCTTTTTAATCACTTGATGTGTAAAGTGATAGTAACGAAAGCGATTGAGTCATATGAAAAACATACACTCAGTTGCTTTTGATTAAAAAAACAAAGTAACTTATTCAGTAAAAACTAAGATGAATTTACAAAAACATAATGAGAATAAATTGAAAAGCTAAAAACCATATTACTTGTGGGAAATGTTATTTTTTCAGTTATCACTTGACTAGTAAAACGAAACGGAGGAATAAACAATGTATGAAATTAAAGGGCATCATCACATTTCAATGGTTACGAAAAATGCAAATGAAAATAATCACTTTTATAAAAACGTGCTTGGTTTACGTCGCGTGAAAATGACAGTAAACCAAGATGATCCATCAATGTATCACTTATTTTATGGAGATAAAACAGGAAGTCCAGGTACGGAGCTATCGTTTTTTGAAATTCCTTTAGTAGGAAAAACATATCGCGGTACGAATGCAATTACTCGAATTGGATTACTCGTTCCGTCAGAGGATAGCTTGCATTACTGGAAAGCACGATTTGAGAAATTTGGTGTAAAACATAGTGAAATTACAACATATGCAAATCGTACTGCTTTGAAATTTGAGGATGCTGAAGGTCTTCGTCTTGTACTACTCGTTTCAAACGGAGAAAAAGTAGAGCATTGGGAAACTTGGGAGAAATCAGAAGTTCCTGCTGAACATCAAATTCAAGGAATGGGTTCTGTGGAAATGACAGTTCGTAGACTTGATAAAATGGCGAGTACACTTACAGAGATGTTTGGTTATACAGAGGTTAGTCGCAGCGAAGAGGAAGCAATTTTTCAGTCCATTAAAGGAGAAGCTTTTGGAGAAATCGTTGTGAAATATTTAGATGGTCCTACTGAAAAGCCGGGCCGCGGTAGCATTCACCATTTAGCGATTCGCGTGAAAAACAGTGAAGAGCTTGCTTATTGGGAAGAACAGGTGATACAAAGAGGTTTCCATTCTTCAGGCATTATCGACCGTTTCTATTTTAAAAGCTTATACTTCCGTGAATCAAACGGAATCCTATTTGAAATTGCGACAGATGGACCAGGATTTACAGTGGATGGAGATGTGGAATATTTAGGAGAAAAACTTGATTTGCCGCCGTTCTTAGAGGAAAAGCGAGCAGAGATTGAAGCGAAATTAGCACCTATTGAAGAGAAATAATAGAAGAGAAAATATAACTTTAAAAACTATTGGAGGAATATAAAATGAACCAATTAAAAGGAATACACCATGTTACAGCAATTACAAGTAGTGCAGAAAAGAACTATGAGTTCTTCACTCACATTTTAGGAATGCGTTTAGTTAAAAAAACAGTAAACCAAGATGATATTCAAACGTATCATTTATTCTTTGCAGACGATAAAGGTAGTGCGGGAACAGATATGACATTCTTTGACTTCCCAGGTGTTCCAGAAGGGGTACACGGTACAAATGAAATTTCAAAAACTTCATTCCGCGTTCCAACTGATGCAGCGTTAGCATATTGGGTGAAACGTTTTGACCGTCTTGAAGTAGAACATACAGGCATTAAAGAGCAATTTGGTAAGAAAACTCTTTCTTTCGTTGATTTTGATGATCAACAGTATCAATTAATCTCAGATGAACTGGATAAAGGGATAGAATCAGGTACACCATGGCAAAACGGACCAGTTCCATTAGAATACGCAATTACTGGTTTAGGACCTGTATTTATCCGTATTGCGAACTTTAGTTTCTTCAAAGAAGTGTTAGAAAAAGTTCTATTATTTAAAGAGGTTGCTCAAGAAGGAGAATTCTATTTATTCGAAGTGAACGAAGGTGGAAACGGTGCTTCTGCCATTGTAGAACATAATACGGTTCTTCCTGAAGCACAACAAGGTTTTGGTACAGTGCACCATGCCGCATTCCGCGTAGAAGATCGCGCTGTATTAGAAGAATGGATTGAGAGAATCGGTAGCGTAGGGCTTCCTTCATCTGGTTATGTAAACCGCCACTTCTTTGAGTCATTATACGCAAGAGTTGCGCCGCAAATTTTATTCGAGTTTGCGACAGATGGCCCAGGTTTTATGGGAGATGAGCCATACGAAACACTTGGAGAAAAATTATCTTTACCTCCATTCCTAGAGCCAAAACGTGAAGAAATCGAAAAATTAGTTCGTCCGATTGATACAGTGAGAAGTACGAAGGAATTTATTAAAGAGTAAAAATAGAGATAATAAGTAGAAGAGCAAGTAGTTTTAGCGGATCGCTGGAATTGCTTGCTTTTTTGTTTGGTATATAAAGTGTTCTTATAAATGTTTGGTGTAATTAATTTGAAGTGATGTCCCTCTCATTTCTTCTTATCACTTTTCTTTAAATCGAATTTGTATTTAAATATATATTCATCTTTTTATTTCATAAATCCTTTTGGATCATTAATGGAATTTAGCTACCGATAAGTAAGGGTGTATGAACTAACTCTGTATAGGCTATTCCCATTAATCATAGACATTTCTAAGGTGCTATTTATGTAAAGTAAAAGTATGATAAAGCGTTATTAGCAAAAATATATTAAATGATTCATCATACAATTCTATGGTATGAAAACGCGAATTTTATACACTTAGACATTTTCTAACAATGAAATCTCATCTTTGTTACTGTAAAAACAACTAGCCCCCACAAGAGGTGTTAGTTAACGTAAAATTCGCTATCGTTAGTTAATCTTTTTTGCTTTATAGATTTGGAATTACTCCTACTTTGACCAGCCTCTCTCCCTCTTCTTGATGAATTGAAAAACATAACATACAACAAATGTATTTACAGTTATATGGAATAATATGTATATTGGTATTCAGAGGACTATCAAAAGGGGGATGTGTATGCAAACTGTTATGCCGTCTTATTTGTTTTTATTTTTTGGCGCGCTCATTTTACTACGTAGGATTCGTTCGATGTATAAACCAGTCAAGGGAAGTGGGGTGCGAATATTCTTGCCACTTATTTACTTAACGCCGGGACTTTCATTTTTTCTCCAATTAGGGCACCCGACGTTTTTTGAATTATGCGTAAGTGTTGTTTTAGGGCTTTCCTTTTCGGTGATTATTATCATTTTGTCAGATTACGAAATTAGAGAGGATGGTAACATTTACGCAAAGAAAAGCTGGAAGTTCGTCGTGGCTTTTATTCTAATGCTCCTTTTACGTTATTTTATCCGACAAGACATTACGACAGTCGATTCAGGTACACTTAGTCTGTTATTTTTCACATTTATCATTTGCTACATTGTTCCGTGGCGAATTGTTTGCTATATAAAATTCAAAAAAGTGCTCGAACAAAAGAAAGAAGCTTTCTATTAAAATGTAGAAGGTTTTTTCAATCATCTTTGTATAGTCCATTTACTTAGTAATAGTGGAAAAGAGCTTATTGGACTCTTCCCCCTAGTAAAATTTTGATTGAGTATAATATACACACCTAGTTAACATAAGCCTTTATTATCCGGATTTAATGTATTTAGAAGGCTATTAAAAGTCCTCCAGATTGTTTAGCTGGAGGATTTTCGTGTTCACATAATTTTCGTTCTCGGAAGTTCTACACTTTATGTTCGGGATGGAAATCTAATGAGTTAGTTCAGATTACGAAGGTCAGGCGTAGTGTTTTAATATAGAGTTGGAGTCGGAGGAGAACAATGGAAAGAAACAATATCGTTTATGGCAACCGAATAATGATTCCATCTTCCGCCGAAAAACCTATAGCCATAAATTCTTTCGTGCCCAACAGTCGTCAAAAAAAACCAGAAATTGTCGCCGTTTCTAAGCCGCAGATACGTAAATCGAAATAAACAATTTTGAAGACCCCAAGGACTCTGGGCATAGAGTGGCATTTGTCGTATATATACCATGATTCGAGGTTCACTCCTTATTGAAATTAGACTTATAACTAATTTTATGCTCAGGGTTAAAGCTTAGATTGGATGTATGCCTAGTAGCCTACTTAAATTCAATTTTGAATGTATATAGTATACATAACGCATCATTATGGGTAGCAAGAAAAAGGCGGATTCCTTGTGAGAGTGGGGATCTTCCTTTTTCTTTTTCTATGACTCTATTCATTTTTTTATACATTCCTATCCTGGCGTGGATTTTTTCCGAAATGCTGGTGGATTTGCTTTATTAGTTGTATGGTTTATTTTATTAATCATCATTGGAGCTGCTTGCTTCTGCTAAAAAAACTATTGGAAAAGACACTCTTATATGGGTGTTTTTACTTTGTGAAATTCACATAAATCTGTCCTTATAGGGAAAAATATGTAAGGTATTGTGCTGGAAAGCACTTGCCTATTCTAAATAAGGAGTGAGATGAATGGCTGATAAAAATGAACTTAACCGTGTCGATAATGATGCTGGCGAAGCGGTAGGAACTGGTGTCGGTGCTGTCGCTGGAGCTGCTTTGGGTTCTGTTCTTGGTCCACTTGGTACCGTTGCAGGAGCTGTTGCAGGAGGAGCGATGGGTAACGTAGTCGGCGAAGGTGCCGATGAGGCTAATGACAGTGTTGCGAACCGAGAAGATTAAACTTTAACCAAAGTGATGCTGAATGAATTGGATTCCCAAAAAGGGAGTCCTTTTTTATTAAGTTAATTCAGCTTTTTTAGGTGAATTCCCAGTGAAATTGTGAATCAATTCACTTAAAGTAACGGGTGCGTTAGTTCACCAAGCTATAAGCAGTAATCATAATCATTTTCTTGATCTTCCGCAATCGGGCACTTTAATGGAGAAAAGATCACAAAAATGATCAAACTTTATTTCAAAGCTACAGTATTCATTATTTCTGGTATTATAGTCGCATTAACATACATATACAATTCTAATAAGTAATACAATCAAACTAGATTAGCAAATCAAGGAAGGCACCTTAGGGTGTCTTTTTTTATTTCTAAAAGGACCTGCTCAATTCATGCGTAAAAAACATAAAGTAAAATGAATCCGTTAAAATACATGAGTGAACCTTAGTTTTCCCCTCCCATTAAAGGAGGAACTATTATGGGCTTTGGTGGTAGTTGCAGTAGTTGTGGCGGCGGCTTTGCTTTATTAGTTGTATTATTTATTCTATTAATCATAGTTGGAGCTTCTTGCTTCTGCTAAAAAAACTATCGGAAAAGACACTCATATATGAGTGTCTTTTCTTTATGGGGTACTGACCCATACCTATCAGGCTAAGATTTTAAGACACCCCATCGCCATCAAGCTAAAAAATTGTATCCATAAAACGAAAAAAACGCTATTCTTTTTGGAGAAATATACAGAAAGGGGGGTGTTTTTGGTATGAATTTATCGATTTCTGATGAATTACAATTGTTTTCTCAAGAATTACAGCAACATATGCCACAACATGCTCTGGATCAGTTAGCTAGAAAAGTTGGATTTGTTCAACGAAAAAGTAAATATCGTGCACAAGACTTAGTGGTCAATTTTTACATGTTTATGTAGGTTCGGGAAAGCAAAATGATAAAATTTATGGTTCTACTTGCTTATCGTCTCTTCAACCGCACGATGTATGTATACGTGATCTAGGATATTTCGATTTAAGAGATCTACATACGATAGACGAGTGTGGTGCTTATTTTATTCCTTACGATGGCAAGTTGAACTTATCTTTAAAACTTGGAAATCATTTTTTCGTATTCATCATTGTAATTCTGTCAAATTAGAACGACTAGAATGTCACTTATACGGACAATTAATTAGCATCCTTCTTTGTTCCTCCACCATGTTTCAAATGCACCGATTACTCCTCATCAAGAAGAAACGAGAATCAAGAGAATATAAAGCGATTTATATGATAAAAGATTATTTTCCACTTATTTATCAATCTCTACAAAAAGAGACATGAAAATTAACAAAGATATTGTCTCGGCTGTTTAATCTCTTATAGAACAACGGACGAAAATCCCATAGGTATGAGAAGAAAACAGTCTTTGATATTTTAGGCGTCGTATATAACTTTTCTATGTCTCACAATCATGTAGCGTAATCCAAAAAATTGAAACCTGATAGGGTTTATTTGGTATGCACATCTTTAAAGAACTTACACTAGATCTTTAGAAAAAAGAAAAAATCTCACATGAAATTAAACTTATATAAGCTTAGCTTGATAGCGATGTGGTGGTACCCCTAATAGTTTTATAGACAGCTGATTATTTTATTCGATTTATAATCTTTTGTTTAGTTGATTATTCTTATTTTTAAGTTCCTTGATGCTTCATCTCTGCTATGGGCTACGTCCTCCTCTAAAACCAATTAACACCTTATATAATTCATCTGTTTGAAACTCTTTCGCGTATAGTATGTAGTCTTTTGTTTTTCTAAAAAGACTACGAAAATTTTAAAAGCTCAAACAAATATAACCCCGTTCTAAAGTTAGAACGGGGTTTAAAAATATAATAATAAAGTCGCTTAAAAATCTAAGTTTTATTCAACAATAGCGCCCTTTTATTGAATAAGAATTTTCTTCAAATATTTTTACTTCAGCAATGTATATTTCAGTAAAGGCTTTTTATAAAACGTCATTTACTTATTTGTTATTGAGTTGTTCCGCCAAACCGATTAGAAGTCCTTCGACTCCACGAATATAGCAGAGCTTATACGAGTCCTCGTACTGAACCACTTCGCCAACGAGCTGAGCACCATGCTTAGTGAGTCTGGATACCATTTCGTCAATGTCTTCAACGGTGAACATGACGCGTAGATAACCGAGGGCGTTTACAGGAGCAGTCCGGTGATCTGCTATAGTAGGTGGTGTGAGAAATCGCGAAAGTTCAAGTCGACTGTGGCCATCTGGAGTAACCATCACAGCAATCTCTACGCACTGAGAACCGAGTCCCGTGACGCGACCAGACCATTCACCTTCGACAGTTGCTCGCCCTTCGAGGTTCAAGCCAATCTCCTCGAAGAAAGAGATTGCGTCATCAAGGGATTCTACAACGATGCCAACATTGTCCATTCTTAGTAAGTTGTTTTTTGCCATAGTCTTATCTCCTTATTTGTAAAAATTTATCCCGCTATTTGTGGGAGTTTTACTGTCCATAAACGCCCGATTGGTGTGGGCTAATAATCAGTGGGGGATGAACAAAAACCCCACCTTTAACTGAAGTTATAATTAATATTATACCATTAAAAAATCCCCTTATAGTAGACGGGAAAAGAAAGCACATTAACCTGTTTACTTACTATGGAGGGGATTTTTCTATGGGCAAAATTAGAGTAGCTTACGATGTAGAATGTAAGAAAAAAGCTAGTTGAAATCATACATGTAAAGAAAATAATTGACTTACTTTAAACGTGTAACTATAATAGTTACAAAATAACCATCAGTAATGGGAATGAGTAATATTTTTTTAATATAATTGTAACTACTATGGTTACAATTAAAAAGAGGACATAAAACAACCAAAAAATGTAAAACCTTTAAATAGCAATGTGAGAAAGGAGACGGGAATTTTGAAACGGTTTAAGTTTTATATGATTAGTGGTATTGCGCTCGTTTTACTTGTAGTATGTAACTTCGTTGATAAGCCGATTGCGAAGGTTGAAGAAGTGAAAGATACTGTTATGATGAAGTTCAATACGAAAGAGAAGATGGCGCAAATCGATGGGCAGACGATTTATTTTAAGCAACTTGGTGAGGGGAAACCGCCCTTACTTATGCTTCACGGATTTGGCGGTTCTTCTGATGGATTTAGTGATATCTATCCGGAACTTGCGAGAGACCATACGATTATTGCGGTTGATATTTTAGGATTTGGGCGTTCGTCTAAGCCGGTTGATTTTCAGTATTCGTTTCCTGCGCAAGTGAATTTATATTATAAGTTAATGAAGAAGCTCGGATACGATCAGTTCGCGGTGCTCGGTCATTCGATGGGAGGAGAGATGTCCCTTAATTTAGCGTATTTATATCCGGATGCAGTGACGCATCTCATTTTAGCGGATTCTACAGGGATTGAATCTTTCCAGCAAAAAGAAAGTTATGAAATGCCGCCAATATCGACAGACTTACAAACTGTAACAGAAATTACGGATTATAATAAAAATGAAGTGAAAAATAGCCGCAACGATAAAGAGCATTATGATCAGCTTACGAAAATGAGAGAGCGCCGCATTGCGATGGAAGCGGATAAAATTAAGGTGCCGACTTTAATTATTTGGGGTAGGCACGATAAGAGTGTTTCTTGGGAAAATGGTGAACTGTATCATCAGTTATTTACAAATAGCACGTTTCATATTATTGAAAAAGGATACCACGCACCGTTTCGTCAGGAGCCAATCGAGTTTATGGAATATGTACAAGGGTTCTTCGCGGAGAATCCACAATGAAATTTTAAGCATAAATCCACTTCTTTCCTCATAGAGTGAAACTAATAAGGCTTGTCTAAGGAAAGGAATGAAGTGATTTGGAAACTTTACCATGGTGGATTTATCTTGTGATCATTGGGATTGTACTAAGTGGCTACATGGTTTTATATACTTCAAAAAAAGAGCAAGAGATGGATAATGAGTTTATCGAAAAAGAAGGCGAAGTTTATATGAAGCGCTTAGAAGAAGAGCGAGAGAAACGTAATCAGGATAGTGATAAGGATTCGGTTTTGCTTTAATAGAAAAGGTTTGAAGAAGAGGGATGTATTCCATTTCTCTTCTTTTTTGTTGTATGAAATATTTGTATAAGAAAAAAGTATATGTTTCGCTTATTAGCTGTCATTTTAAAATTGAAGACTTACTAAATGAAAAGGTAATTGATTTTTGCTAGAGGGAATTATATATTTAAATTATTAAATATATAATTTTAACGTTGTTTGGAGGGGTGAGAACTAACATGAATACAGAAAAATTTCAAACCTATGTATCGTTGTCAACAAAAGACTGGAGTGCTGAAACGTTTGTAAGAACCCTAGAAGAGATTGTAGCTTCGGCAAAAGAATATGAAAATGATTACATTGAAATCCATCAAGTTTTAGAAATGGTAGTAACAGAAGTTGAAGTTGAGTACGTAATCATTCTAAATCATACAAGAAACTTAGATGATTTGGGGAAATACCTTAAATAATAATTTCTAAATACTGTTTATAAAAAGGAATGCCGTTCTATTTGAATAGAATAGGCATTCTTTTTTAATCCCTGCTAACAATGGAGATATTAATATTGCTACTTTAAAAAGGACGTAATCAGGATTCAGTTTTATTATAATTACGGGAAAGTGGATAGTGTGTTGTTATCCACTCTTTTATTTCTTGGAATATATCAACGATTTTTTCAATATATCGACTTACCGACAGAAAGAGACAATGTTAAGAGATACGATTATTGTTCGGGAAATTATTATACAAGAAAAGTATATGAAATCTACATACTACATAGCCCCATTTTAAGCTGCAACGCACAAGTTGCACAGGTTATGCAACGATAACTCGCTTTACTCTTCATCATTTATTTGACCATACTAGGCATAGAGAGGTGATAAACACAGTATGATTTTCAGTGAACGTTTAAAAGTAGAAAGAGAAAAAAGAAATTGGTCGCAAAATGATTTAGCTGAAAAAATTCATGTAAGTAGGCAATCCGTTTCGAAATGGGAGACGGGAAAGAACTATCCGAGCATTGAAATTATTATTCATTTAAGTGATCTGTTCGGTATTACAATTGATGAGTTATTGAGGAGTGATGAAGAGTTGACGCAGAAAGTAATTGAAGATAGTAAACAATTAGCGTATCCAAAATGGAAGGTGTTCTTTGATGGTCTATTCATGCTGGGAGTATTTTTGTTTATTACAAAAATCGTTGTATGGATGTTAAATAAGTTTGCTGGAGCGAGCATTACACTTGTAGCGGATGCTCCATATGTAATGAATTTTTTACCCCTCATATTAATGGTTATAGGTGGCACGGCTTCTGATAAGTTGAAGAAAATATATAGATAGAGGAAAGAAATCCCCTACACTAGCTGTTCTTTTCACTTAAATTGTGTACTATAAAGGATAGGATGATATAAAGAAGGGGACATTTAGAATGGAATTTCATGAGCAAAAGATTTTGCCGGCAGTGAGGCAAATTAAAGATTTGGAAAAGCTATTACATAGTTCGTATGAATATATCGTTATTTTAGATATTCATGTCGGTCAATTGAGGAGTGTTATATCACTTGCGAAGCAATATTGTAAAAAGGTGTTTTTACATGTGGATTTAATTCATGGGTTGCAGAGTGATGGGCATGCGACGGAGTATTTATGCCAAGAGTTTAGACCGTACGGGTTACTTTCGACAAAGGCGGGCGTCATTATGAAGGCGAAGCAAAAGGGCGTTGTGGCAATTCAGCGTATCTTTTTAATCGATTCTAGCGCAATGGAAAAGAGTTGCAACCTTTTGGAAAAGACGAAGCCGGATTATATTGAGGTGCTTCCAGGAGCAATGACGGACATTATCGCTGAAGTGAAAGAGCGTACAGGTGTACCAATTTTAGCAGGTGGTTTCATTCGAACTGTCGAGGATGTGGAGAGAGCTTTAAATGCTGGTGCGACAGCAATTACGACATCGAAAAAAGAACTATGGAAACATTACCAAAAAAAGTGACGAAAATGTGAAAAAATTCTGTTGACACCGCTTTCATTAGAGGTTAACATTATAGACAAGTTAATAAACGTGACGGAGAAAAGAAGAGATCCACATTTCATTGTTTCTATATAATTTTATATAGAAACGTGCAAAGCTGTGGGTCTTTTTCTTTTGACAAAAACGAATGGCCATTCATTTTACCTCTATCACTTTTTGAAAGCATTTAAATTGATTGTGGAGGGATACTATGTCAGCATTTTTAGGGGAATTAATAGGGACAGCGTTGTTAATCTTACTTGGTGGCGGCGTTTGTGCTGGTGTAAGTTTAAAGAAATCGTTTGCGAAAGATTCTGGTTGGATTGTAATTACAATGGGCTGGGGCTTAGCGGTTGCTGTCGCAGCGTATGCGGTTGGATCAATTAGTGGGGCACACTTGAATCCGGCTTTAACGATAGGACTTGCTTTTAAGGGAGCGTTCCCATGGAGTGACGTACCAGGTTATATCGCAGCACAAATGATTGGGGCAATTATCGGGGCAGTTATCGTATATTTACACTACTTACCACATTGGAAAGAAACAGAAGATCCAGGAACAAAGTTAGGTGTATTTGCAACAGGCCCAGCAATTCCGAACACATTTGCAAACCTTTTGAGTGAAATGATTGGAACATTCGTTTTAGTATTTGGTATATTAGCAATTGGAGCAAATAAATTTGCAGATGGATTAAATCCATTTATCGTAGGTTTCTTAATTGTAAGTATTGGTTTATCATTAGGTGGAACAACAGGATACGCAATCAACCCGGCTCGTGATTTAGGTCCGCGTATTGCACACTTCTTCCTTCCGATTGCAGGAAAAGGCGGTTCAAATTGGAAGTATGCATGGATTCCAGTAGTTGGTCCGATTTTAGGTGGATCACTTGCAGGTTTATTCCATCAAGTTGTATTTGAAGGAAAACAAAATCCAGCACTTATTTATGTGATTATTGCAACTGTGATTGTACTAGCAATCTCTTATATGACAAGTAAAAAAAGCGGAAGCACTACAAATAATAGAAAAGTAGCATAGGGGGAAACCGATATGAAAAAATATATTCTTTCATTAGACCAAGGAACAACAAGCTCACGCGCAATTCTTTTCAATAAAGAAGGAAAAATCGTTCATTCAGCTCAAAAAGAGTTTACACAACATTTTCCAAAGCCAGGCTGGGTTGAGCATAATGCACAAGAAATTTGGGGATCTATTTTAGCAGTTATCGCAACTTGCTTAAGTGAAGCGGATGTAAAACCAGAACAAATCGCTGGTATCGGTATTACGAACCAACGTGAAACAGCGGTTGTATGGGATAAAACAACTGGAAAACCAATTTATAACGCAATCGTATGGCAATCTCGTCAAACAGTTGAAATTTGTGATGAGTTAAAAGAAAAAGGTTATAGCGAGATGGTTCGCGAAAAAACAGGTCTTTTAATTGATGCATACTTCTCTGGTACGAAAGTAAAATGGATTTTAGATAACGTTGAAGGTGCAAGAGAAAAAGCGGAAAACGGCGAGTTATTATTCGGAACAATTGATACATGGCTTGTATGGAAATTGTCTGGCGGAAAAGCGCACGTAACAGACTACTCAAATGCATCACGTACATTAATGTTTAACATTCACGACTTACAGTGGGATGATGAGCTTCTAGACATGTTAACAGTACCAAAGAGCATGCTTCCAGAAGTACGTCAATCATCTGAAATATATGGAGAAACAATTGATTACCACTTCTTTGGCCAAAATGTACCGATTGCAGGTGTAGCTGGTGACCAACAAGCAGCATTATTCGGACAAGCTTGTTTCGGTGAAGGTATGGCGAAGAATACTTATGGAACTGGTTGCTTCATGTTAATGAACACAGGCGAAAAAGCAGTTGCTTCTGAGCATGGCCTATTAACAACAATTGCATGGGGTTTAGATGGTAAAGTAAACTATGCATTAGAAGGAAGTATTTTCGTAGCAGGTTCTGCAATTCAGTGGTTACGTGACGGAATGCGCATGTTTAAAGATGCAAGTGAGAGTGAAGAATACGCTTCTCGCGTTGAATCAACTGAAGGCGTATATGTTGTACCAGCATTCGTAGGACTTGGAACACCGTACTGGGATAGCGAAGTACGCGGCGCTATGTTTGGCGTAACACGCGGTACGACGAAAGAGCACTTCATTCGTGCAACGCTAGAATCTTTAGCTTACCAAACGAAAGATGTATTATGCGCAATGGAAGCAGATTCAGGTATTGAACTGAATACATTACGCGTTGATGGCGGGGCAGTTAAGAATAACTTCTTAATGCAGTTCCAAAGCGATATGTTAGACGTTCCTGTAGAGCGTCCAGTGATCAATGAAACGACAGCTTTAGGTGCAGCATATTTAGCTGGTCTTGCGGTTGGATATTGGAAAAACCAAGATGAAATTAAAGCACAGTGGCATATGGACAAACGCTTTGAACCAACGATGGAAGCGGAAACAAGCGAAGAGCTATATGCTGGATGGAAAAAGGCAATTGAAGCAACAAAAGCTTTCAAATAATCATAAACAGTGTTATAATGGTGACAAGTTAATAATTCGGTAGGAGATTTGGAGAGACCACAACGCGCTATAGAGGCGAAATCTATAGCGGAGTTTGTGGTCTCTTTTTTCGTTATCAAAGGGAGGAATTACCATGAAATTTTCAAGTAAACAACGTAAAGACGTATTAAATGGAGTAAATAAACAAGAGTTAGATGTGATCGTAATTGGTGGAGGTATTACTGGTTCTGGTATTGCATTAGATGGGGCAACACGCGGTTTATCAACGATTGTGTTTGAAATGCAGGACTTTGCAGCAGGTACATCAAGTCGTTCAACGAAACTTGTACACGGCGGTTTACGTTATTTAAAACAACTTGAAGTGAAAATGGTAGCAGAGGTGGGGAAAGAGCGTGCGATCGTATATGAGAACGGTCCCCATGTAACAACACCAGAGTGGATGTTACTTCCGTTCCATACAGGCGGTACGTTCGGATCATTTAGTACATCAATTGGTCTTCGTGTATACGACTTCTTAGCAGGTGTAAAACGAAGCGAGCGCAGAAAAATGTTTAACCGTGAAGAAACATTAAACAAAGAGCCTCTTGTGAAAAAAGAAGGATTAAAAGGCGGCGGTTACTACGTAGAATATCGTACAGACGATGCGCGTCTTACAATTGAAGTAATGAAAGAAGCAATTGAACATGGTGCGAAAGCTGTTAACTACGCAAAAGTAGACAGTTTCTTATATAAAGATGGAAAAGTATGTGGTGTACGTGTAATCGATTTACTAGACGGAGAAGTGTACGAAGTTTACGGTAAGAAAATTGTAAACGCAGCTGGTCCTTGGGTAGATACACTTCGTGAAAAAGATAACTCGAAAAAAGGAAAAGTACTTCAATTATCAAAAGGTGTTCACTTAGTAATTGATCAAAAACGTTTCCCATTAGGTCAAGCGATTTACTTTGATACACCAGATAAACGTATGGTGTTCGCGATTCCTCGCGGCGGAAAAACGTACGTAGGTACAACAGATACGTTCTATGATAAAGATGCAGCTGTACCACACATGACAACAGAAGATCGCACATACATCATTAATGCGATTAACTACATGTTCCCAAGTGTGAAAATTACGGAAAAAGATGTTGAATCAAGCTGGGCTGGTGTACGTCCGTTAATTTATGAAGAAGGTAAAAATGCATCTGAAATTTCTCGTAAAGATGAAATTTGGACTTCTGAATCTGGTTTAATTACAATCGCAGGTGGTAAATTAACAGGATACCGCAAAATGGCTGAAATGGTAGTAGACTACGTAACGAATCTATTACAAAAAGAAGGACATAGCGCATATGCGAAGAGCGATACGAAACATATGCCAATCTCTGGTGGACATGTAAGTGGTTCACACGGATTCCCAGCATTCGTTGCGAAAAAAGCGGGCGAAGGTACGAAATACGGTTTAACGACAGCACAAGCAGAAGAGTTCGCGAAATTCTACGGCTCTAACGTTGACGTACTATTCGGCCTAGCGAAAAAACATAAAGATGAAGCGAAAGAATACAACATGCCGCTTGACGTTCTAATCCCGCTTGTATACGCAATGGATTACGAAATGACAGCAAAACCAGTTGACTTCTTCGTACGCCGCAGAGGCGCTGTATTCTTCAACATCCACTGGGTATACGAGTGGAAAGAAGCGGTAATCAACTACATGGCTGCGAAATTAGGCTGGAGTAAAGAAGAGCAAATGAAATACACAGCTGAACTAGAAAAAGCATTAACAGACGCTGTCATTCCTGTAGATCAACAAGAGCAGGCAGCTGCGTTAGCATAAAAATAGTGAACCACCTGAAGGGGAGCCTTTAGGTGGTTTTTTGTTTTATTATGCACGCACTAAAACCTTGATTATAAGTAAATAGAGTGTATTAATTTTATTTTGAATATTAAGGTTTCTAATGGGTTTATAAGCTTTTTTGCATAAAATAAAAAAGGCAGAAGCCTGAGAAATTTCTGCCTCGTACAATCTAACTTCTATTGCGGTAATAGGTGTGGTTATTGAACAATCAAATCAATAATTTAATTGAGAACCGCCCTTACCTTTTTCGCAAGCAGGGTGTTTTTTGCTTTTTGTACCGCACGAAATCATTAAAACGATATGTGGAGTAACAAAGAACAAGAGGGAAACGTATGTTTCAAACAAGGACAATTAAAATTAAATGAAATTCCATCAAAGAACAATCTTCTATTTTGTACTAGATGATTAGAACAATTTTTATATTTGAAAATTATAATTAAGTAGGAGTATTCGGATTTTTTTGTCAGAACCTTTAGATAGATGTATATCTAAAGGGAAATTAAATGTGTTTATCCCAATATGCAAAATTACATATTGAAAATAATATGGAACTTATATACAAATTTCGGTTCATATTGTAACATTAAGATGTTGTTAATGTAAAAAAAAGTAAAAAAACATATTTTTTGTAAAAACATGTTTTGTATTGTGAAATATAAATGGCAGGAAAATGAAGTTGATTAATTGGATATTTCGGTAAATAAAGATGTAATTGTATATGAAGAAAATAATGAAATTATTCTAGTGAATATGATTAAAAATAATTTCTATGCATTAGATCACACAGGATCTGAGATTTGGAAGAAAATCGAACTTCTATCAGAAGTAACAAAGGTAATTGACTCTATATTTCAAGAGTTTGATGGCGAAAGAGAAGTTATTAAGAATGAAATAATGGATTTTATTTTTAATTTAGAGAAGGCAGGGGTAATCGAGATTGATAAGTAAGTTTAAGAATTCGAATACATACATATACTTATTAGTATTATTAGTAACATTCGACATGGAATTATCAAGAAATGGATTTAATAATACATTTAAAAGATACAAAACAAAATATCTTAATATAATAGATATAAAGTGGGACAAGGAATCTGTAGAAAAAACTAAAAGTGAAATTGGACGAATATTCCGGATGTTTTATGTTGTTTGTGTTTGGTATCCAAGAAAGGCCGATACTATTTCTCATAGATTAGGACCTACAAAGTATTCAGATAGAATTATTGTAATGGACAATGGGAATATAGTTGAAGAGGGAAACTACGATGAGTTGATGAATAAACGTGGAGTGTATTATGAAATGTATTTATCACAAGCAAAATGGTATGAGGAACAAATAACACAAAATTCGATTTAAGACATTGGGGTGTATTATGGACAAGAGTCAGTTTGTATTATCTGTGAAAAATTTGTGTAAAACTTATAAGGGCGTTGGCTATGAAGTTAAAGCGCTAAAAAATGTATCCTTTGATTTATATAGAGGTGAGTTACTTGCAGTTATGGGAACAAGTGGTTCAGGAAAGAGTACATTACTTAACATATTAGGTGCTTTAGATAGTCCAGATGAAGGCACTATTTTATTAAATGGGGAAGTGAAAAATATTATGTTTACTGAACCATATGCGACAAAATACCGGAGTGAGAATATAGGGTTTGTGTTTCAATCATTTAACTTATTGAAAGATTTATCAGTTAAAGAAAATATTGCATTACCGCTTATTTTAAAAGATATAAAAAAAGAGGAAATAGACACTGAGGTACAGCAGATGATAGAACTAGTTGGTTTGGAAAATTGGTCTAATCATCGACCAGTTCAACTTTCAGGGGGGCAACAGCAACGTGTTGCTATCGGAAGAGCATTAATTACATCACCACCTATCGTATTAGCTGATGAACCAACTGGGAATTTAGACTTTAATAGAACTACAGAACTTTTAAAAATGTTAGTAGAGATGAAAAAAAAATTAAATCAAAGTATGGTTTTAGTTACACACGATCCCAATGTAGCAACATACGCAGATCGCGTGATTTTTTTCCATGATGGAAAAATTGTGGACAATTATGTATGCGATAATGGACCGATCGATATGGAAAATATTTTAGAGAAGTTTAAAACGTTGATGGAGAAAGTGCAATGATTAGATCTATTAGGGGAATAGCATTACGCTTTTTTAGAGCGAATAAATTTATTGTATTGTCATCAATTGTTAGTGTGATGTTGTCCATTTCTTTAATTATCACAATGGGAATTTTCTCGGTAAATGCTAGATATTCAATAGAAAATAAAGTTAAACAGATATATGGAGATATGGATTTATCAGTTGGTTACAGTAGTGATCAAACAAAAGTCATGGATAAGTCCCTATTAGATAAAATTACATCCTCAAAAAGTATTAAACAATCATCGAGTGCCTTGGTTACACGTTTAAAAGTAGATAGTTTAAACACAAATATGTATACAGTTGGGGTTCAAAATGATGTACTAACAAAAAGTAAATATCATTTTAATGAGAATATAAAATCCAATGAAGTGATAATTAATAAAGAATTAGCTCAAGTATTGAAGGTTCGAATAGGGGATAGTATTTTAATAGAAAATAAACAATATAAGATAAAAGAGTTATTGACAGATTTAGATGCAACGGGGATGCCTCCTGATATAATTATGTTATCTAAAGATACAGTTCAACGACTTATGCAGGAAAAGAATAGTAAAAATATTGAAGCCACTTATGTTTTAATTAAGATGAAAGAAAATGAAGATGTACTAACATTAGCTAATCAAATCAGAGAAATTGATTCGGACTTACGAATTGATGTAACAGAAGAAGATGAATTTCTAAAGAGTAATCTAGCTTCATTAAATATATTTATGATTATCTTGTCGGTACTCATGCTTGTTGTTACTTCATTGATGATTATTTCTAATTTTGAATTGTTTTTATATAAATATAAAAATCAAATTTCTATTATGAGATCCATTGGAGCGACAACAAAACAAATATTTAAAGTTGTGTTATTTCAATGTAGCTTGATTAATATTATTGGTACTATCTTGGGCTTTGTACTAGCTGTGATAAGTAATCAATTCTTGCAAAAATGGCTGGAAAAATTATTTTCTTTTCAAATTAGTTCGTTAGGATTTGATTATAAAATAGCAGTAATGGTCATGATTTTTGGTGCAATATTGATTGAAATATTCATGCTGTTTCCCTCTTATAAGAGTGCAAAAGTGTTGCCATTTAAAATTATGCAGGACAATGAAAAAGTCGATTTTTCTAATAAAAATAAGTATTTGAAATTTGGGAAATTCATAACTTTTATCAGTATAGCTCTAATTCTTATAGGAAGGTTTGTAACTTATGGAGAAGATACAAGAGTAGCGTTTGTATTAATTGGATCACTGTTATTAATATTAGGGATATTTATATTGTTTCCTATTTATCTTCCAACGTTATTAACGCGCACTTTACCTATCATTAAATTTCTTACTGGTAATACATCATTTGTAGCAATTAAGAATCTTATACCACAAGTAAAAAAGAATACATTTGTTGTTTTGACTATTAGTACAATGATGATTATTGCTGTTTTTGGATCGGCACTATTAAAAACTATTCAAAAGAATGAAGAAGAATATTTAAAACAAGAATATCCAACAAATATTATTGTGAAAAGTCATTTAAGTAAAAATTCAACAATTAAGCATGCAGAATTGCAAGCGGAGATAAAAAAAATAAAAAGTGTTAAGGAAGTAAGCACGCTAAGTAATTTTGTTTCTGCAGAATTGAAGAAAGGCGATCAATATGTTTCTTTTAATTATGCATTAGCTGATTTAAAGGAGATGGAGAAACAAGATTTACTTCCACTTCTTTCTACAAATGTGGAAAATAAGGTTGTTATTACTAAAGGTTTTGCGCTGCAACATGATCTTCATGTAGGGGATAGTATTGTTCTTGGTATGTACTCAGAATCCTCACAAAAAATAGAAGAGAATGGAAGAGTTGTTGTGGGAGGAATCGTTCAAAAATTATCTGGCTCAAATGTAGAAATGTATATGGATTGGAGAAATAAAGAATTTAATACAGATTTCACTGTATTTAGTCGTTTATTTATTAGCTCCAACGATGAACAATATACCTTGAAACAATTAGAAGAATTAAAAAAACAGTATCCAGAATTACAAATCAATAGCTATGAACAGTCGGTCAAAAAGGCAAAACAAATGTTTTATGAAAGATGGTCCATATTTATTGTAGTAATGATAGTAATGGTGTTTAGTGTTATGTTAGGAGTATTTAATACTCTTATTAATAATATAAATTCAAAAAGAAAAGAATTTGCTGTTTTAAGGACAATATGTATTGATAAAAGAGGAATCATAAGGGTCATAATGACACAAGTTATTCTATATATCCTTATAGGATTAATACTTGGTACTTTTGCCGGGATTCTATTAACATATGCTATTAGTTTAATTGATCATGGGAAAGTATATATTGATTTTATTTTTGTGAATACTATTGTAGGAGTTATGTTAGGAATGGCGTTTATTATTTTTGTTCCTTTTGCAAATCGAATAGGGAAAAGAAAGGTTTCTATAGAATTAAATCAAGATAATAAATAATAGGCCATCATTATTGTAAGTTTTGAACGAATTAAGGTGTTATTTATCATACTCAAAATTCTCCAAATCTAAGAAGGCTTTCATCACTGTATACATCTTTATAGCGTTATTAATGATAACAGTGTTGAAATGAAATATACAGCAGAACTAGAAAAAGCATTAACAGACGCTGTAATTCCTGTAGATCAACAAGAGCAGGCAGCTGCGTTAGCATAAAATAGAGAAACACCTGAAGGAGAGCCCTTCAGGTGTTTTTTATCTTGACTAAAAATAAATAGAATGTGTTACATTGATGATAGAGTATGTAGTATGAATTTTGCATAAAATAAAGAAGACAGAAGCCTGAGAAACTTCTGTCTTGTGTAAACTAACTTGCTATTGTGGTGGTAGTAGGTGCGGTTATGAGACAATTGCATTAACGTTTTAGCCGAGAACCGCCCTTACCTTTTCCACGAAGCAGGGTGGTTCTCGCTTTTTTGTATACAGAAATTAGCCACGGACCGACGTATCTTCTACCGATGACAACGCCAGCTCCGGTTAGGATACTATACAGTCTAATACTTTATTTTAATAAAACCCTTATCATAAAATATAAACGATTCGTCAGTTCAAATTTATATTTTAGTTAATGAGACAAGTGCAAATAGTAATATTCAATTAGACTAAGGACAAGGATGCTCAGTCTAAAACATTTTTTAAACTGAACATTTATTCCTTGCTCAGTAATTGCGCCCGTTTCTTGAATAACTATAGGTTTACCTCATATTTATCCCGTCTTGTTCTATTTTTTTCTTATTATTGGAGGTGTAAATATAAAGAAAAGCAAGTAGCCCATATAAGATTCCTCCTAACAAGAAAAACGGTTCAACAATTACCAATAGTAAAGAAAGGGATTCTGAGTTCAACAAGCTTTGAGTTATCCCTACGCCACCCCGCAAACCTAAAATCGCACATGCTCCCCATGCTGCAGTGAGCAACAACCAGGATGGAAATCTTCGTCCCCATGCTTGAACAAGTGCAAGTGCGGTAAATGCAGCAACTATACATAGAGCAATCGCAACTAGATTAATGATGAATAACACTTTGCCCATTGTCCTGCCTTCAAATCCTAAAGTACCTCCTGCCGCCCAATAAATGTGAATTAACCCGAATAGAGCTGACCAAACAAAAGCTGCATAACCAGTAAAAACCAACCACTTATCGATTTTGTCCGGTGGATGTTGATTATTATTGTTTTTGATTGTAATAACTCCTTTCATTATGAGGGATAATAGCAATCTTTTTGAATACCGTATAGTTTTATATACGGTTTCATTTATAATTTATTAGTATTAAATCCAATGGAAATGCGGAAATGTTATGATTATATTTATGCGATCAGTTACTACATTATATGTCCCTTTTATGGAACAAAAATCAATTAGGACTTTTTAACCAAGGAGCTAAAATGTAGAGGAAACACGAATACGGTAAATGATGTCAAAGTGCCAAATATACTCATGAAATAATTGATCTACTTATAAAAAGTTATGTAGAAAATGAACTATCTTCGGATCAAAAAAGAAAATTCGAATTGCTGACGGAATTATAAAACAACAAAAGTACCACTACATTAGGGGTACTTTTTATTTTGTATCTTTATTGTGAATTTGAAACAAAGTTGTATACACCATTTATCTTAAAATCAAGTTATGTTTAAATATAAATGTTAAAAATACACCAAATGAGGTAAATTCTATGAAAAATCTTTGCACTATTTTATTCTCTATCTTTTTGCTACTTATTCTCTCTAGTTGCGGACGAGATATTTTAACTAAGGATACTATTGAAGACGGGTTCACACATCGATTAGACTTTGAAAATAAGTTAAAAGAATACTCAAATGGCATGATTGAGATCGAAGATTCAAATATAGAGTATCGTGATAAAGAAAACGATCGTATCTATAAAGCAGACTGGAAAGGATTTGAAATTTATTCCAAAATGGGTAAAAGTGATTGGCTGTCAAACTCCTATTCGATTACAACTGAAAAACTGGTATTTGAGGATAAGACAGCTAATGAGCAGTATCGAAAACTAATGGAAATCATCATTCGTATTGCAGACCCAAAGCTCACTATTGAAGAAGTAAATAAGCTAATAGATAGTGGAGTAGACTTAAACGAGGTAAAAGATGGGAGGGGTTTCTACTACCAACTAAAGGTAGGTCAAGACCCAGTAAACAACATTGACTTTACGATTGTACCTAAAGGTGGATGGTAATTGAAGAATGAATAGAAAGAGATAAGATTCTTAGTTTTTTGTTCTTTTAACTGATATCATTTTTGAAAAAAACATGTTAAGCAAAATACAATGAGCTGCCCATATCGGCAGCTCATTTACATACTTATCGTTAGCGGAAGTCATTTTAAAATTCTATGTGTCGATTTTTTCTTTGCCCTTGCGGATAAACCACCATATCAAAGCTACAAGTAGTAGGAGGAGCGGTATTCCCTGAATAAAGAAAATCCTCCCCAAAAATCAAGTTCAGTACTATATGGAGAGTCTGTTGCCATCACACCTATAAATAAAGCCACTGGAATTGTGCATAGATTTACCCCTAAACTGACCATTATGAATGCTAGATTTTTATCCTTAGTTTTTGGTGAATCAGAATTGAAGAATGAGAATACTGCAAGGCCGATTATAAAATACAGTATTACATAAAGCTGATTAAGATATCCCATAATATTCCTACGTTATCCTAATTGTACCATTAGCAAGGCCTATTTTGTGTACATTTGGATGAATAGGATATTCATATAAAGTTAACATAACGTAACATTATTGATAGCAAGAAAAAAGTGGATCCCTACTCTCACAAGGAATCCACCTATTCATTATATGCTTCTATACTTGTTTTGTTTTCTTTGCTAGTGCCAACTTCAAAAAAGCTGCAAGTAGTATGAGAAGCGGTATTCCCTGAATGAAGAGAAATCCTCCCCAAAAATCAAGTGCAGTACTATCTGGAGGGGCTGTTGCCATCCCGCCTATAAAAAAAGCTATTGGACTTGTGAGTAGATTTATCCCTAAACAGACCATTATCAACGATAGGTTTTTAGCCTTAATTTTTGGTGAACCAGACTTAAAAAATAAGAATATTGCAGTGCCGAATATAAGAAACAGTGTTACATAAAAATTTAACATAATATCCCTCCATGACTTTAATTGTACCATCAGCAAGGACAAATTTGAACAAATAGGATATTTATGTAAGTCAGATATAGTGTCTCATTATCAGTAGCAAGAAAAAAGCGGATTCTTACTCTTAAAAGGAATTCACTCTCTCTTTTTCTATAACTATATTTTTATATGTTCCTACCATACTGGCGGTACCCCATGCCCATCAACTTAAGAAAACAGATTCACCCCAAAAAGAAAAAATGAGCTTAATTCTCATATATAACTGTCGAGTTTGGTGGCGCTTTAAAATATTAGCTGGGCGGTACCCCTTATATGTGGTGCATAATTTGAGATTGTATATTGCCGTTCCATAAATCCTCCCTCATTGAAGTAGAAGGAACATCTATACTAGGAAACAAAAAAATAAAAAAGGAATATTTTAATAATAAAACAGATGTTATTGTAAAATTGGTTTCATGGTATGAATGTACAATTTAAAGATGAGCCCAATGAATCATATACTTATAGAATTGGGAAAGATCTTAAAACAAATAAGTTATCTATATTTCAAGCAGTATAGGTGGAAATGTTAAGAACTTAAATAATAATGGAAAGCCCTTTTCATCTTTGTTATTTGATGTGAAAGCATGATATTTCGAAGTCTTAACCCATACCCATCAACTTAAGAATTTTATAACAACACAGGCTAAAAATTCCATGCATTTTTGAAAGAAAACGGCTTATATTTTCGTTTTGGGGTATTTGCTTTTCATAGCTTGATGGTGATGGAGTAGCGCCAACAAAACGCGAATTTCGTACGCTAAGCAAAGTTATTAAAAGAAAAACCCGTTTTTCTGAACAGGTGAGAGTTATACAGTATTGTAGATGGAAAACATATCTAGATAATTCAAATCAGCTCAAATTATTTGACGTTGACTTTACTTTTTTGGTGCTTTGCATATCGATGGTAAATTCGTTGACCACGGTAGGACTTTGTTTCAAACCCAAACAAGAAAAATAAGATTACCTGCACACTAAAAAGTATAGCGAACAGGTAATCTAGGTTAGGTGTTTTGAGATTAATGAAAGCTAATTTATTTTTTGGATTCTTCCATCAATAATAGGCTGAATTGGTTCTTTTGCTTGTTTTATATAATCTACTAATGCTTCAAAATCAGTTGGTCCTGTTTCAGCATCTTTCCCATTTTTAAAGGACACAAATCCATCGCCACCTGAAGCTAGAAATGCATTCGCAACAACGCTGTAAGTTTTAGAAGGAATAATTTCTTCTCCATTTGTTAAGCGAATACTTGTGACTTTTTCTCCATTTGGCTTGTTCGCATCCCAAGTGTATTGGATCCCTGAAATTTGAAGCATTCTTGTGATGTCTTTTTGCCATTGTTGATTTAAAATATCACGTATGTCTTGACCCGTTAAATTAACCTTTATTAATTGATTTCCGAATGGTTGAATGCCATATATTTCTCCCCATGTAATATCACCAGCATCTAAGTCATTACGAATACCACCAGGGTTCATAAAAGCAATTTGGGATTGCATTGTTGCACGCTGGGCATCAGCAACTAAATTGCCGAGAGTAGATTCACCAGCCGTATTTAGTTTGCGATCTAGTGGAGTGGTAGACTTACCAATAACCTCATTGACAAGAGGTGCGATTTTAGCTTGATACTTCTCCATCTTCTTCTTTATTTTTTTATCAGGCTCTATGCCTTCATGGTAAGTTGTAACAATTTCTGCTTTTTTCTCGACAATATCTTTTGTCTTACGATCAATCTTTACATCAACATCAGCAAAAGCCATTCCATAAGAATTTGCTTGTACGACAAGTTTATTATTAACAGTTCCATTTACATAGGTATGGCTATGCCCTCCAAAAATAACATCGACTTCTGGATCAGTCTCATTTGCTATTCGGACTAGGTCACCATTTGTTACGCCGTTCTCATCTGTTGTACCTCCGTTATGCGCAAGAACAACGATAGATTTAACGCCTAGTTCTTTCAATTGCTTTACGGATTTGTTAATGGCTTCAACTTCATCTGTAATTTCTACATTCTTTAGCATAGTAGGCATAACAACGTTAGGAACATCTGTTGTTACGACTCCGATAAAGCCAACAGGGACTCCTTGTACCTTTTTTATAGTAAATGGTGGTAAAAATAGACGCCCGGTGGATTTATTATAGAAATTTGCGGCAACATATGGGAATTTTGCTCCTTTAAAATTCCCTGTTTTTTCA
>NZ_MAOG01000133.1:0-662 GCF_001884205.1 Bacillus sp. NH11B
CACCTTCATCAAATTCATGATTTCCGATGGTTCCAACATCAAATTTTAAATCGTTTAGAAATTCAATCGTAGGTTCGTCTTGTAATAATGCTGAAACAGGAGGACTTGCTCCAACGATATCGCCCGCATGAACCTTTAATGTATTTGGATTTTGTTTTTCACGATCACGTAAATAAGCCGCTAAGTACTCGATTCCCCCTGCATCTTTATTGTTAATTTTCTTTACAGTGTCTAGTTGCCCATGAAAATCGTTAATACCGAGCATTTGTACATCTATGTAGCGGTTTGGTTCTGTATTTGTTTGAGCCGAAGGCGCAGCAAATACACTTGAAAAAGTAATTGTACTTAATGCTAAAGCAACTGGAATGATTTTTTTCAACATAAAATTTTCTCTCCCCTTATTACAATCTGACATCATTCGATATAATTTTAATAGATTAAGAAGATTATTTCTATAAAAATTCTACTAATTATAAAAATTAATAAGATTTTATTGTTTTCTGACAAAAGACTCCTTCCTCAAAAATGTGAAACACTAATTTTAGGTGGGAGATGGATATCGGTATGCGCTACATAAATTGTTAGATATTCGCACACATCTGTTTTACAAACTATTCACAGGAAAACAGATTCATATGGATGAAATGACAGAATCAGAGTAA
>NZ_MAOG01000134.1:0-27590 GCF_001884205.1 Bacillus sp. NH11B
TGTAAAATAGGGTGAGTGCAAAATTATGGATGTTACTTTTATATTGTTCTTTGTAGGGGAGACCTTACACATCCATCAAAGTAAGAGTGAAAGTAAACTGAGCTTGCGAAAGGATAACGCTTTTTTATATTTGAGGGTATTAAAATTAACTTTAAAGAATGTATGCGATATGTTTTTCGTTCGGATAATTATGAAAGTTTATAGAAATGAATGTTAAAACAGTTTTTATTTACACTGATAGGACATAATTATATTCCAACTACAAATATTGATACGTCTATTAAATGGTATACTCATAACCTTTATTAAGGTAACGAGTTAGAGTTTTTCGTAACAAAAATGAACAAAGGGATTTTGCTCTTTGGTTGAGCTAATACAAATGAATAAAAGGTTTACTCTTCGTAAAGAAAATTAGATTTAAAATAAAGGTAAAAAACGGTACGGACATTGCCATCCGTATTTTTTTATGAATTTATAAAACTTTTCCATACAGCGCGTCGTCTAATATATGGGAAGGAGGAAATGATGTGGATGAATTAACGGTAGAAGCGTTTGAAATAGAAGATAAGGAACTCCTTATCGATGAAATAATGAACAAGTATGGACAAGAGGTCTTACAACTTGTGTATTCATATGTGAATAATAAAGAGGTTGCGGAGGATTTAACGCAAGATATATTTGTGAAATGCTATAAATCTCTTCATACATATAAAGGGAAGTCGAACTTAAAAACATGGTTGTGGAGAATTGCCATTAATCATTGTAAGGACTATATAAAAAGTTGGTATAACAAAAAGGTAATCGTGACAGAGGATGAATCTGCTTATATTGAGGTTCAACATGATAGTGTCGAGCAAACGGTTATTCAAAATGCAGAGGATAGTAGGTTGGCTTCTGCAGTAATGAGTTTACCGATAAAATATCGCGAAGTGATTTATCTATTTTATTATGAAGAGTTATCAATTAAAGAGATTGCGATTGTAATAGAAGTGAAAGAAAACACGATAAAAACAAGACTGAAAAAAGCGAAGGAACTATTGAAGAAAGGATTGGAGGAATAATCAAATGGAAGATCGATTAAAAGGCATGCGGAAATCAATGGAGAATACAACTTTTAAACATTTGAGTTTTTCTGATCAGCATCGAAAGCGGGTACGTGAAAAAATCAATCAATCGTCCGAAAAGGAAGAAGATATCCTTTTAGCAGTGTTGCAACTTCTTATGAATGAAAAAACTGGTTATGAATTGATGCAGTTACTGAGGGGGAGAGGGATTCAAAAATTCGAAGGCGATGAAGGGTCTCTATACACTTTATTACATCGTCTAGAACAGAATCGCTTTATCCAATCTAGCTGGGATCATGAGGGAGCTAAATATTATCAATTAAATGATAAAGGAAACAAGATGCTACGAAAGGCAGAGAAGAATGCTACGAAGGCACGATTTATATTAAAAGGCTTAGTACAGGAGTGAGGCGAAATTGAATAAAAAAGGGGAGCGTTTTGTAAGCGAAGTTACCAATCATATTAAATCAAAAGAAGCAAAGAGCTTTGTAGCAACTGAACTAGATTTTCACTTGAAACAGGCGAAGAACACGTGGGTAGAGAAAGGGTTAAGTGAGGAAGTTGCTGAAAATAAAGCTGTGGAACAAATGGGAAGTCCAATTAAATTAGGGCAGGAACTTAACAAACTCCATAAGCCAAAGGTTGATTGGTTTTTAATTATTTTATTAGTGGCTTCTATGGGGTTAGGTTTTTTACCGATAATCGCTCTTGGTCATACGAATGTTTTATTAATGAATAAAGTAATTTTTGTGATTCTCGGCATTGCAACAGCTATTGGGATGATGTTGCTTGATTATCGGAAGTTAGAACGAATTGGGTGGCTGTTTTATACAATTGGAATACTTATCTTGTTAGCTATAAAATGTTTTCCGACTATTTCTGTGAATGGGGAAGCGTTAATAAAAATTGGTCCCATCAAAATTGACTGTTTAATGACAATACCATTCTTTTTTCTAGCCTGGGCTTCATTTTTTAATAACAGTAGATTAAAGTTTATACATCTTTTCATGCTGTACGTATTTTCTTTATATCTATTTTTAACTACATCAATTATGGTGCCAATTTATATTTATATTACGATGGTATTCGTTATGCTTTGGTGGAGTAAGTTAGGAAAGAAAACGGCATGGCTCATTACGATGTTACCAATTTTTCTCTTTATTATTAGGGATCTATTTTCCTGGTCTGCTGTAAAAGAATACCGGATGGCTAGAATTTTAGGGTTTTTAAACCCAGAGCATGATCTATGGTATTTACGTTTAAAAGAGGCGATGTCGTTGGCAGGTTGGTTTGGTACATATGGAAATATAAAGTCTATCCCTGCTGCCCATACTGATTTTGTATTCGCTAGTTTGACTTACTATTATGGATATGTGCTTGCGCTAGTTCTTGTCATTATTCTTTCTCTTTTTGCAGTAAGAATAATGAACATAGCTTATAAAATAAATGATGGTTATGGTAAATTACTTCTCGTTGGCGGAGTGACTCTTTTTGTAATCCATTTTATTTGTAACGTTGGCATGATTTTAGGATTATTACCGCGTGCTTCTATATCATTACCTTTTATTAGCTACGGATTGATACCAACTCTATTTCATGCATTTATAATGGGGATTGTGCTGAGTGTATATCGACGTAAAGATATGTCGTTTAGAATGAGAAAAACACCTTGATACTTATATAAGTTGCATGTAAAAGAGTGCATTATTATGATCAAGTATAGACGTAAATAGATAGTAGAAGAGGGTTATCATAAATAACCCTCTTTTCGTGTTTAAATAAGTGAACTCGCTTTAATAGAAGTACATAATTCAGAATGAGGAATTGATTCAGCGAGTTGTTGTAAATAGGTGTATTCTTCCGCATCTTTTTCAAAAGTGTTAGGATCTAATAAAGGTGAAGATAGAAGTACATCAATCGTAAGTATGTCTGAATCATGGGACAAGATGTTATAACCGGCAAATACAGGTCGTTTTAAGTCTTTTACTTTTTGAATCATCTCATGGAATTTCGCAACACTTATATTGATTTGTGCGAATGGAAAGCATTTTTGGGTAGGATTCTCGATGGTTTTAAGATAATATTTTAGTTAGAAGCTATTTAATTAGTGTTTATAAATAGAGGATAAGTTCCTCAGGAAAATAATAATAAAATTAGTAGGAGTAAGGTATGGAAGATATATTTTTTATGGCACTTTGTTTTTTTATATCCTGTGGAATTATATTATTTGGGATTAAAATAGATAAAGAAACTTTTAAAGAGCAGCGTATGAATTCATTAATATTTTCTTTATTAACCCCCTTTCCAATCGTGCTGTCCTTAAGTTTTTATTTGTTTAAAATTTTTGCTATTGGTGTAGGATTAGCGATATTATATTCGATTTCCTATGATGTATATAGTTATTTTTGGTTGTAATTTATTAACAAAGGAAGAAGAGCTGATAGCAACTCTCCTTCCTTTGTTTTTAAGGTGTAAATCCTGCATAAAAAAGAAACACCTTGATTAGTATCAAGGTGTTGTAATAAGCTCAAAACTCTCCGAATTAGCCCCAAGTATAAAAGGACTAACCTCACCAACGCTATATAGCTGTAATTCATGCATCGCGCGCGTACAAGCAGTGTAGAACAATCTGCGTAGATTTTCATCACTGTACACATCTTGAGATGCATCGTAAATAATAACAGCATCAAATTCGATACCCTTTGCTAAATAAGCAGGGATGATAACAACACCTTGTTCATATTCAGCAGAGGTGCTCTTCACAAGTTTAATATCTTCAATGCTACTAAGTGCTTCATATGCACCGGCGCTTTCAGCTGCAGATTTACATATAATTGCGATCGTATTGTGCTGTTGTTTTTGTAGTTCGGCAACTTTGGCAGTAATATGTTCGTGCAGTTCGTTGTAATCAGCTACTTTCGTCACTGTAGGTTTCTCGCCGTCACGTTCAAAGGCGTGAATGTTCTTGCCTTCCGGTACGAGATATCGTGTAAATTCAATAATTGGTTTTGTTGAGCGATAGCTACGAGTTAAGTTGATGCCGTTTGTTTCATCTGGTCCATATAAGCTAGTAAGTGTATTGAAATTCACTGTTTCACTTGCGTGAGCGAATATTGCTTGGTTAAAGTCTCCGAGTACAGTCATTTTTGCTGCAGGGAAGAGACGTTTTAAAAACTCGAACTGAAACGGAGAATAATCTTGCGCTTCGTCTACGAGTACGTGTTTAATTGATCTGTTCGTTTGGAAGCCTTCAATTAATTCTTTTAAAAGTAAAAATGGAGTCGCATCCTCGTAATGTAGCTTTCCTTCATCGAGCATGTTCACCGTTAGCGAGCAAATGTCGTCCCATTCTTTCGTTTTTTCTCCAGTAACCCATGATGCATCTGTGAAGAGTTGTTTATATATTCCAGTGAAATTGATGAAACGCAATGTTTGGACGCCTTTACGAAGCGGCTTCAATTTTTTACGGACAATCATACGTCCAAGTACTTTCGTTTCTTTCTCATAATCATTAAAGGAGTTGTCTTCAAACTCTCCTTTTTTCTGTAAGTATTTATAAGCTTTTTGATATTCATCTTTACTAAGTAGTTCAATTTCTTCTTCTACCCAAGGTTTTTTTAGTTCTGCCTTTTCGATCGCATCTATTTGTTTATTTAGCCACTCCGTTAATTTCTCGATTCTATTATGGAAGCGGAGGGAGGAATCAGTATTATAAAATTGCTCTGCGATTTCTTTAGCAGAGGCAATCAGTTTTCCTCTAAATTTCATTCCTCTAAATAACATGCCTGAAGATTCAAGGGATTGTCTATACGTTCTAATCATTTCGAAAAATTGAGTGGATGCTTTAAAGCGAATGCTCGCATTTCTAGTTTTATAGGCAGGGCTATTCGTTTCAGTCAGCATATATTCTAGTTGTTCATAAGGGTCCTCAACGTCAAATGACTTACTGAGTCTATGGTTTAAATATTCCTGGAATGTCACTTGCTGCATATTCTCTTCACCGAGTTCTGGCAATACGTTAGATACGTAGCTGTTGAACATGGAGTTAGGGGAGAAGAGGATGATTTGATCTGCTTTTAACCATTCGCGATATTTATATAGTAAATAGGCAATTCGCTGCAAGGCAGCCGACGTTTTACCACTACCAGCAGCTCCTTGAACGATAAGCAGTCGCCCTTCATCGTGACGAATAATTTCATTTTGCTCGCGCTGAATAGTAGCAACGATACTTTGCATATGTTTGTTTGTACCTTTTCCGAGCGCTTGTTGCAGGATTTCATCGCCAATTGTAAGGCTCGTATCGAACATAGAATCAATCTCGCCATTTTGAATAATGTATTGCAATTTCTTTTCCACATTACCGTGGATTACGCCCCCTGGTGTACTGTATTCAGCCGGTCCTGGTGGATAATCGTAGTAGACACTCGAAATAGGTGCGCGCCAATCGTATATAAGAAAGTTTTCTCCGCTTGCATCGGTAAGGGTAGCGACGCCGATATAAATTTTCTCTGCATCAAATTCTCCTTCTTCTTTAAAATCGATTCGTCCGAAGTAAGGTGCTTTATGCATACGTCGTAGTGCGGCAAGTCGATTAAAGGTGTGCTTATGGGTGATTTGTGTTACGGCTAGTGACTGAGCTTGTTGTCTTAAGTTGATAACTGTTTCAAGATAATCATCAAAAGTATCAGTGTTAACTTTAACATCATCCCAGAAGTGTTTACGAATGTTGATTACTTCTGCCCGGCGTCTGCCGGTTTCGCTTTCCAGTTTATCAATTTGCTCCGTAATAGTTTCTATTACGCTATCCAATCGTTTTTGCTCTTGATCAAGTTTTTTGTTCATACGTAAGCGCTCCTTTAAAAGTGAAAAATAGAGGTTGACTGAAGATGTGTTTTGGTGTACAATTAAGATACGGATAAATACATTCTGATGTTATTAACGAATGCGTTTCTGTACTAATTTAACATAGTTTTTTAATTTAATCAATGATAATAAGATAAACCTTGGTTCCGCATGCGCGAATCGAGGTTTTTTTGTTTTTCTTTAAGAGGGGACTGCAAGCATTGTCAGTTTTTGTCGGTAAGTCGATATAATTGAAAAATCGCCGATATAATTAGAGTTACGGTCGATATATTTTGAAAATCGCCGATATAATTAGAGTTACGGTCGATATAATTGAAAAATCGCTGATATAAATAGATCTATAGTTGATCGATTTGAAGAACCAATCACATAATTTCATTAACCGAATCTGGATGTAACGTATCGCGAAGAGAGAACATACAAAAAAGCTCGGGCTAAGCCCGAGCTTTTCATTATTTCTTTGCGTCTTTTTTAGCGTCAGCTTTTGGTTCTTCGAAAAGATCTTTCAAATCTTTGTCGTCAACTTTTACGTCAGCTTTTTTGATTTCTTTCATCATAAGATCGTTCATAAATTGAGCGTCTTGTGTTTTTTCTTGAACTACTTCTTTTTTGATGTCAGCTTTTGCTTGATCGAAAGTTTTGTCAGCATGAGTATCTGTTAGTTTAATGATATGGTAACCGTATTGTGTTTTTACAGGTTCACTTATTTCATCTTTTTTCAGCTTATGAGCTGCTTCATCGAATTCTTTTACCATTTTACCTGGTCCGAAGAATCCTAAGTCGCCACCTTTTTCTTTTGAACCTGGATCTTCAGAGTATTGTTTCGCTAACTCTTCGAAAGATTTACCTTGTGCAAGTTCTTCTTTCACTTTTTTAGCAGTCTCTTCATCTTTTACAAGAATATGGCTTGCTTTAATTTCTTGCTTATAGTCCTCATATTTTGCTTTTAAATCTTTATCAGTAATTGATTTTTCAATCGCTTGTTCTTGAGCTAATGAAGCGCGAACACCATTTTTAACTGTTTCTTCTTTAAGACCTTGTTGTTTCAATAGTGTATCGAATTGGTCACCGACTTGCTTTTTCATTTCATCGTACTTTTTGTCTACTTCTTTGTCATCGACTTTGTAGTTTTTGATAAGTACTTTTTCCATAACCATGTTATTTAGTACTTGTTTACCAGCTTGTGTCTTCATTTGATTGTAGAACTCTTCTTTAGTGATGTCACCAGCTTTAGATGTAACAATTTTGTCTGATGATGATGTTCCACATGCTGATAATGCGATTACACTTGTTGCGGCTAAGGCAAGCATAGCTTTCTTCATTCAATAAACACTCCTACTATTATGTATTTTTAATTTATCCCATACAAATGAAGAAACGCCTTATGATAGGTTATTTTCGTTCATAAGAACCCGATTAAGTCTCACTGATGTCTTTGCTTTTTTATATGTAAAAGCACGCTTAACAGGGCTTAGCGAGGCTTTGGGATAAAGTTTAGATGCGTGTCGTTTATTTCATAGTATAAGCAATATGTACAAAATTTAATATATCATATTTCGACTCGTTTTCCTATTGATAAAGAAATTTTAACCAGTTTGTGTCAGATTTTGAAGGGGTACCATATTGGGCGCATGTTGCATATACAGAAAAGAGGAGGGGATGGGGGATGAATTCTCAACTTATTTTATTACTTGTACTGTTTATTTTATTGGTTATAGTAGGTATAATTTGCTTATAGAGGAAAAAAATGAGGAAGGGGCTTTCCTTCCTCACTTTCCATGAAATATAATTTCTATATAACTAGAAATTAATAGAATGGTAATACATACATTAATAACTCGAAAGACACCTGGCTGGCGGCTCGCAGATATTTGTTTTCGCTCACACAGTGTATGTGTCATGAAATTCGTGTAAAATATAACAAGAAGTGCGAATGCGACAAAAACAACGGTTATAAGAGTCATGAGGCGAGACCTCCTTTTGGCTAAAATACATATACTTTATATATTGTATCATACGATATTTTGTTCGTGTTACAAAATTCAGAAATAGAAGACTTTGTGTTAGGAAGCGAGGGAGAAAATGGACGTTGTAAGAAGACTAGAACAAGCTGAATATTACGTAGACCTACTATTTAAAATGATTGATGAAGAAAAGTGTCCATTTTATTCTTTAATCATAAAGAAAAAAGCTCGTAAAAAAGATATTGAACGTATACTAAATATTTGTGAAAAGCTGAACGAACAATACGCAAAGGAGAAAGCAGAAGGCTTTCTATTGTTCGATGCGCTGTTAGATCAATTTGAAAAAGCGCTTCCACATCAGCTCGAAGTAAACGAAACTGCGGAAGCGCTAGTAAAGCAAGGCTTATTTGTGCCACTTATGAATGAATTTTTACGCATGATTGCGAAAAGATAAAAAGATTATTTTTTAACTAATTTTTGATCAGTCTCCGTAAAGTTCTCCTCAATATTCTCTAATGATTTCTCAAAAATATCGATGAAGTCTTGTCCGTAAATATTACGCAGGATTGCGATAAGTTCGATATTTTCTGGGAACTTACCGTAAAAATTACGAAGTGCAAGAGCCCCATTAAACACAGAATTATTTTCAGGATCATACTCCTCCATTAAGCGAAGTAGTAATTCTTCCCCTTTGTCTGTAATTTCAATGTACGTATTTCGTTTATCATCTTCTTTTTTCGAGAATACAAGATAGCCGCGTTCTTCTAGCTTTTTAGAGAAGTTAAACGCCGTTGATACGTGCATAACTCCAAACTTAGCAATCTCAGAAATAGAAGCCCCTTTTAAATGATAAGCGATTGATAAAATGTGATGCTCGTTAATGTTTAAATCGTAAGGTTTAATCCACTGTTGCCAATCTTTCTCTACGCATTTCCATAACGCTTTCGATAATTGAGCAATGCGTTGGCTGAAAATCATCGCTTCTTTTACCGAGTAATCTTTTTCTCCACTTTTCATTTACTCACCCACTTTAACATTCTTTTTCATTACTATCTATTATGCCAGTAAAATAAAAATTAATAAAGTCTTTTTGTGAGAATTGTGAAAATTTTTTGGAAAAATGACAATCTATACAAATCATGCATAACTATGGAAGCGTTTTATGAGTCGAGAATACATGTGTTGTCTTTACATGTTAAGGGATAACAGATATTGTAAATGCATAAAAACACGGCATATCTATGTGATATGCCGTGTCAAGGTCAATTTGTATAAAAAATATTTGTTATATGCAAAAAACTAAGCAGGAATATGTTTACGCTTTTTCGGGAACGGCTTCTTGTAGTTTCTCAATTGACTTTTGAATGTCTAAAATTTCTTTTTCGATATGTCGTTTGTTTTGAGAAATATCTTGTTTCCAGTTAGAAAGCGTGTCTTGCATATCGTCTTTTAGTTCTTGAAATACTTCTTTACCTTCTGAAGCAGTTTCAACGATTTGGCGCTTTAACAACTTCGTATCAGCTGTAATATCAGCTAATGTCTTTTTAATATCAGTTCCTTTTTCTTTCAGCTTACCGCGCATAGCTTTACCAGAAGAAGGAGTTGAGAAAAGAACGGCTAGTCCAGCAACTGCTCCGCCGCAAATTACACCTGTAATAAAGGATTTAGCTTTTGACATAAAAGGAAACCTCCTTATTTTTCGTTCGTATTCATGATGTATAAAACTGTGCATATCTTTAAGACATGAGGAAGAAAAGTGAACTTTTCTCTCTTGTACGTGCTATGCACAAAAAATCATATCCTCGGCATTTTTTGTGAAGAAACAAGCCAAAGGGTATATATGCCAAAGGGATAGGCTTGTTATGTATTACTTCTTATTATAGTGGCACTATTTCACACTATTTGCAATTGTACTTGCGATGTTTTGTAAATTTTCCATAGTGTATTCATTTTGGTGTGATTTCCAAACAGCACCGAAACCATCGTTTTCACCGTAGCGTGGAATTAAATGAAGGTGGAAGTGGAATACAGTTTGTCCAGCTTTCTCGCCGTTATTGTTAAGCAAGTTGAAGCCAACTGGATTAAATTCTGCTTTCATTGCATTTGCGATTTTTGGAACGACAGCAAAAATGTGTGATGCGATTTCTGGCGTTAACGCAAAAATGTCTTGTTTGTGAACTTTTGGAATAACAAGGGTATGTCCTTTTGTTACTTGACTAATATCTAAAAATGCAAGCACATGTTCATCTTCGTATACTTTTGAACAAGGAATTTGCCCGTCAATAATTTTACAAAAAATACAATTGTCCGCTGTATGATTCATCGATCTCATCCTTTCAAATAGCCTTAGCCGTATTTTACCATAATTACATAGTAGAACAAACACGAAAAACAGGAAGCTGACTCAGCTTCCTGTTTTCTGAAGAGGGATTGAAAAAGCATTTTTTATAATTTACGGTTCGCAGACACCTCATTTATTTAAGAAATGCACGGTAAATCGGCTAAAGTTTCTGCCGTAGACACCCCATTTTCAAGTGAAATGAATTGCAATCTTTTTTTAAAATGAAATTGTTTATTTTTTAAAACAGTATATGCTCTTTCGGAGACACCCCGTTTCGAAAATGAAACAAATTATCTGGTTATGTGTAAATTTCATTGTCCAATTTGGACACCCCATTTCATGATGACTTCACTGTGTTGTTATACTCATCAATTGGTGGTTGCTTTTTCAATGTGTTCCTTCCTCACTAATTATGATGTCCGCTTTCGTAAAAATATATGCTAATAAATTTAAATTTTTTTTGGAGGCATCGATACTATGTAGTACAGCGCCATTTTTGGTAAGATGAATATAGAATGAATACTAATGAAGAAAGTGGTGTCGTATGAGCGAGTTATTGCGTGTAGAAAATGTTACAGGAGGATATACGAAACGACCTGTACTGCAAAATGTTTCGTTCTCTGTTAATAAAGGCGAGCTTGTCGGCTTAATCGGTTTAAATGGAGCTGGTAAAAGTACGACAATTAAACATATCATCGGTTTAATGGAACCCAAAAAAGGAACTGTCACAATTAACGGGAAAACAATTCGTGATGATATGACAGCGTACCGTTCTAGTTTCTCTTTCATTCCAGAAACGCCAGTATTATATGATGAGTTAACGTTAGAAGAGCATTTGAAATTAACAGCGATGGCGTACGGTGTAGATGAAAAACAATATGAAGAACGCGTAGGACAACTATTACAAGAATTTCGTATGAAAAATCGTTTAAAGTGGTTTCCATCTCATTTCTCAAAAGGGATGAAACAAAAAGTAATGATTATGAGTGCATTTTTAGTTGAGCCATCCCTTTACATTGTGGACGAACCTTTCGTTGGGCTTGATCCGTTAGCGATTCAATCGCTTCTTCAAATGATGGATCAAATGAAAAAGAGTGGTGCAGGTATTTTAATGAGTACACATATTTTAGCGACAGCAGAGCGCTATTGTGATTCATTCATTATTTTGCATCAAGGTGAAGTGAGAGCGATGGGAACATTATCAGAACTTCAATCCGGGTTTAACATGCCTGGTGCAACGTTAGATGATATTTATATTGCATTAACAAAGGAAGAAGATTATGAATAGCACAGCATTATGGAAAGAACGATTTCGGCACTTTCTAAAAGAAGTTCGTACATATAGTAAATACGTATTTAATGATCATTTGAAATTTATTTTCATATTTATCATCGGCGCAGGAGCGTATTATTACCAGCAATGGTTACAAACGTTAACATCTTCGTTTCCGACAGCGCTCGTTATGGCAGTCTTACTTGGCCTCGTATTAACAGCTGGATCCATCCAAACGTTATTAAAAGAAGCGGACCTCGTGTATTTGCTGCCAGTTGAAGAAAAGTTAAAGCCTTACTTTACAAAGGCATTTCTCTTTACGTTTATGATTCAGTTATACATAATCGCAATCGTAGCGGCTGCGCTTGCCCCGTTATATTTCCAGCAAATGAAACAAACAGGAGCGGCTTACATATGGATTGTACTCGCATTCGTCATTGTAAAAGCGTGGAATTTATTCGTTGCGTGGGAAAAATCATTTTTAACAGATCAAAGCGTTCAAAAAACAGATTGGTTCATTCGTTTTATCTTAAATGGATTATTTGTGTATTTCCTTGTAGAACGTACTTCAGTCATTTTTACTGGTGTAATTGTCTTTTTAATGGTGCTATACCTTGCTGTTATGCATCAGAAGGTGAAGGGAAAGCCGTTGAACTGGGAGTATTTAATTTCTGAAGAAGGTAAAAAAATGATGCTGCTGTACCGCATTGCGAATATGTTTGTTGATGTACCGGAGTTAAAAGAGAGAGTATCACGTAGGAAATGGCTTGATTTTATCCTTTCGATGATCGGTGAGAAGCGTACATATTTATACTTATATACGAGAACATTTTTAAGATCTGGTAACTATTTTGGCTTATATGTGCGCCTGCTCGCTCTTGGAGGAGTTATTCTTTACTTTATTCCATTTTTATATGGACGATTTATCGTAAGCCTTGTTTTCTTATACTTAATCGGTTACCAGCTCTTAACCCTTTGGAAACATTACCGTATGAAAGTTTGGCTTGATTTGTATCCAGTAGAGGAAGACGAGAAGAAGGAAGATTTTCTTACTTTATTAAATGCGATTCTTATTATCGGCAGTGCTGTATTTACAATTTTATTTGCACTTGCGACGAAAGATTTCATTATGACCGGCATTTTATTTGTAGTAAGCATATTATTTAGTATTGGTTTCGTTTATCGATACAGTGCGAAGCGCATTGAGCGTTTAAACTGAAAGGAATGAACCTATGATTACGTATGAAGAGAAGGTTATAAAAGAATTGGAGCAGTGGAAAGCTACATTCATGAAAGATTCTTCTATGATGACACGGTTCTCAAAAAAAGTGCAGACGAAAGTACAACAGCTCATTCCGGCGAAAGTACAAAAAGTATTAACAGAAACGATTCGGATGATGGTGCAAACGATTAGTGCCGGATCAAATTTTATAAAGCCGAAATTAAAAGAGACGAACTGGTCACTGCAAAGACGTGATGATGAAGTCCGTAAAAAAATGGATGAGTACAAAAAAATAGCAGCAGCAGAAGGAGCAGGTACGGGAGCTGGTGGTATTCTTCTTGGTCTTGCTGATTTCCCGCTTTTACTTACGATTAAAATAAAATTTTTATTCGATGCAGCAACATTGTATGGATTTGATACGAGTAACAAAGAAGAACGCCTCTTTATCCTTCACGTGTTCCAACTTGCTTTTTCAAGTGACGACCACCGAAAAGAAGTATGGAAAGCAATTGAAACGTGGGATACAGAAGAAGAAAATCATATGGACTGGGAAAAGTTCCAAACAGAGTACCGAGACTATATCGATTTAGCGAAGATGCTGCAGCTCGTCCCAGTAATCGGTGCCCCGGTCGGCGCGTATGCGAACTATCAATTACTGCAAAGGCTTGGGGAAGTGACGATGAATTGTTATCGTATGCGATTGCTTAATAGAAATTAATTTGTTTTATCAAAATAGAAAAGCCTCTTAAATGTGTAATTTAGGAGGCTTTTCTATTTATTATTTTGGCTGTTTTCGTAGATATTGTTGCTTTTGATACAAAAACGAAGAGGGGCTTTACCCCTCTTCGTTCCTACTTCCTCATCGAACTTCCTATGACCTTACCTGATGGTTCGTCCACGAGTCTATTTATATCGCCTAACAACTCTCGCTGTTTAGCCGGAATGGTAACGAGTGTTACTTCTTTTCCTTTGAATGACGCATCATCGAGTTGATATTTGGTTGTATCCGCTATTACCTTGCTGACTTTGGCATCTTTCCAACTGCCATCCACTTCATTTTTCTCTGCTTGCGATAACGAGTTCCAAACCAATTCCCTTACATCCTTTGTCGTTTGTACCGTTTCTGTTTTCGGGGTTTCGTTGGTTTTTGTTGTTCCACAACCGCTTAAAAGGATGGATACGCAAGTGAATGCAGATACAATCATGCCGATTTGTTTCTTCAAGATGCAAAACTCCCTTGATCGCATAGATACTTCTATATTCCACGCCCTGACACATATCCCTTCTTCACACTAAGATATATCAATATACGATATTTCGGGATTGGCTCATACACATCTCAAAGAAGAGACACTATCAAAGTTCGCTCGTTGACACACTTGCAGAAGCAAGAGCGTTGTTTGTTCCGACTTTGGCATAGTCCTCAATCACTTTTTTTTAATTTTTATTCATATTTTTTATTCTTTTACCAATAATATACAAATAAAGTTACTTGAGCTTACTTTACTGTATTTAGGGGTGCAAAATATGAAAGTATCAATTTTTATCACTTGTGTTGCAGATATTTTTTATCCAGAAGTAGGAAGAGATGTTGTGGAAATTCTTGAAGATTTAGGGTGTGAAGTCGATTTTCCGAAAACTCAAACTTGCTGCGGACAACCTGCTTATAATAGCGGGTATGTGAAAGAAACAAAAACAGCTGCAAAACATATGATTGAAGCCTTTGCTAGTTCAGAATATGTTGTGGCGCCGTCGGGATCTTGCGCTATGATGGTTCACGAGTTTTCTAGCTTGTTTTCTGAAAGTGAAGCTGAATGGAAGAAAAAAGCGACTGAACTTGCGAACAAAACGTATGAATTTACACAATTTCTCGTTGAAGTATTAAGGAAAGAAGACTTAGGTGCGGTGCTTCATAAAAAAGCAACAGTTCATACATCTTGTCATATGAGCCGATTAATGGGGATTAAAGAACCGCCACAAAAATTATTAAAATGTGTAAAGGGATTGGAAGTTGTTTCACTGCCGCATAATTATGATTGCTGCGGATTTGGAGGGACATTCTCGGTGAAAATGCCAGAAATCTCTGAGCAAATGGTTGAGGAAAAAGTAAAGCATATTATGGAAACCGGTGCGGACTTATTAATTGGGATGGATTGTAGCTGCTTAATGAATATAAAAGGACGTTTAACACGTAATGGTTATCCAATTGATGTAAAACATATTGCTCAAGTATTAAATGAAGATCGAAAATAAGAGGGGGATAAAGAGATGGGAATGAAAATTGGGAACGATCCCTTTCATAAGCGTACTGAAACAGGCATTGGGGATAAATTTATGCGACAGGCTGTCAGGAAAGCGCAAGATGGTCTTAGAGTCAAGAAATTAAAAGCGACTGAGAGTCTTGGGAACTGGGAGGAATGGCGAGCTTTAGGAGAAGAAATTCGAAAGCATACATTAGAAAACCTTGATTATTATTTACATCAGCTAAGTGAAAATATTGAGAAAAACGGTGGTTTTGTTTATTTCGCAAAGACTGCAGAAGACGCAAGGGAATATGTAAAAGAGATTGTAAAAAAGAAAAATGCGAAAAAAATTGTGAAATCAAAATCGATGGTAACAGAAGAGATTAGTTTAAATGAAGCGATTGAAGAAGCTGGGGCGGAAGTTTTAGAAACAGATCTTGCTGAATTTATTCTACAAGTGAATGACCATGATCCTCCCTCGCATATTGTTGTCCCGTGTCTTCACAAGGATAAAGAACACATTTGTGAAATATTTAAAACAAAGTTAAATTACACTGGAACATCTGATCCTACGGAAATGGCGAGGTTTGTAAGAGATTATTTACGTGATGATTTTTTTGCAGCGGATATAGGGGTGACTGGATGTAACTTTGCTGTTGCAGAGTCTGGATCGATTTCTATCGTAGCAAACGAAGGAAATGCAAGACTTACTACGACACTTCCGAAAACGTTGATTACAGTTATGGGGATGGAACGTATTGTTCCGACATGGGAAGAGCTTGATGTTTTAGTCACACTTCTATGCCGAAGTTCTGTAGGACAAAAGTTAACAAGTTATATTACAGGGTTAACAGAGCCCGGCGGAACAGATGGACCTGAGGAATTCCATTTAGTCATTGTTGATAATGGTCGTTCCGATATTGTAGGAACAGAATTCCAAAGTGTCCTTCAGTGCATTCGTTGCGCGGCATGTATTAATGTGTGTCCTGTATACAGGCATATTGGTGGACATGCATACGGCTCTATTTATCCAGGACCGATTGGAGCTGTGTTGACACCGCTTTTAGGGGGATATGATGAATATAAGGATTTACCTTATGCATCTAGCCTTTGTGGAGCTTGTACAGAAGCGTGTCCAGTGAAAATCCCGTTACACGATTTATTAATTAAACATCGCAGCCGCATCGTAGAAGAAAAACAATCGCCTGTAGCTTGGAACGTAGCTATGAAAGGTTTTGAAAAAGTGGTGAAGAGTCCCAGATTATTTTCTTTTGCTGCGAAGAGCGCTCCGTATGCATTAAAACCTCTCGCAAAAGGAGATAAAATTGAGCGCGGCATTGGGCCGTTAAAAGATTGGACGGACGCGAGAGATTTTCCAGTTCCGAAAAAACAACCGTTTCGAGAGTGGTTTGAAAAACACGTAAAGGAGAACGATGATGGCCATCCAAAATCGTGAGGAATTTTTACTCCAATTATCAGAAAAGCTTGGTAGGAAACGTCCAGAAGCAGTGAAAAAACCAAACTGGTCTGTTTCCCCGCAGTGGAATGTTTTTAGCGGACTTTCGCAAGAAGAACTTGTATTACAGTTAATAGAACATTGCGAAGTCATTCATACAGAAGTAAAGCGAACAACAAAGGAAAATCTTGTTGAAACATTGGGGTCTTTTATAAAAGATTGGAATATCAAATCTGCTATGTATGCGAATGATGAGCGCTTTAATGAGTATGGTCTTACTCCATTTTTCAAAAATGAAGGTACAACACATTTTCGTGCATGGGGATTAGATGATAAAGAAGAGGACATAAAATTTGCGAAAGCTGCTGACCTTGGCATTACGTTCAGTGATATGACTCTAGCGGAATCAGGAACCGTTGTGTTATTTAATGATGGGTTAAAAGGAAGGCATGTTAGTTTGCTTCCAGAGTCATATATTGCAATCGTTCCTAAAAGTACGATTGTACCAAGGTTAACCCAAGCTACAAAACTGATTCATGATCAAAGTAAAGCGGGAGAAAACCTGCCGGCTTGTGTGAACTTCGTTTCGGGCCCGTCAAATAGCGCGGACATTGAAATGAACCTTGTCGTAGGTGTACATGGGCCGATCCGGACAGCGTATATTATTGTGGATGATCAATAATGATTTACGGTTACGAGTTGAAATATAGATGAAACTTTTTACCGTTTATCTAAATAGGAATTGATCTGTTTTATAAAAAAGACATCCTAAATCACACATTTAGGATGTCTTTTTTGTTCTAATGATTAATGTTTAAAAGGAAATTTTCAGATTGTCTTTTCAGTGTTTTAGGCTGAAATTAGTAGTAGAGATAGAACCGATATTATACTCTCCACCCCCATATTCTACACCTACTCCAAACGTTTTGCTTTTATCTCCTTTAACATGTCCATCTATAAAAACAGTTTGAAAATCATTGGGGGAGAACTCATGTCCTGTAATTACTACATCTAGCTCCTCTCTTTCTTTAAAATATTTAATGGTTACCTCTTCTGCTTTTGCTACTATTTCTTTTTCTTCATTTGTTTTATTATTCATACTGCATCCTCCTAAAAGTATAAGTGTAAGGATAATGAATAATCTTATACTATATTTTTTCACGAATAATCACTCCATTAATAGTGCGTTATATTCCTCTTCAATAAATTTTATATTCACTGAACATTGTGTGGTAAAGTATAAAGAAAAGGCACTTTAAAAGAGTGCCTTTTCTTTATTATTTTAAATGTAAATTTTCACTTGTAGAGATAGAACCTATCGTATATTCATCTTCACCGTATTCTATTGTAATATTAGATGTTTTGATTTCATCATTTTTTATATAGCCGGAGATAAAGATACCTTGTAAATCACTTGGACCAAATCTATAATCAGTGATTACTACATCTAAGTCTTGTTTTTCTTTGAAGTATTGGATTGTTCTTTCTTGTGCCTTTTCAACTATTTGTTGCTCTTCATTTTTTTTTATCCATAGTACATCCCCCTAAAATACTTAAAATAAATATAAAGAGTAGAAAAAAACTAATTTTTTTGATTGTAATATTCATATTTATCATCCGTAAATGTTATCTTAATTATAAAAATATATCAAATGTTGTAGGAGAAAAATGTTTTGAGTAATAAAAATGAAGTTTTAGATTCTACTTTTTATCAATTGGCAGACACTACGTATAAATCTGATAAAGATATTGAAGAAGAAGTTGTTATTACCAATAAAGATGATTGAAGTTTACAAACATAGGAAAAGGGAGACACATTCCACGATAAACCAGAATGGACGCAGTGGTCTTTGAACGAGATATAAATGGGAAGAGGCAAGTTATGGTAGCTTTCTAGGGGACAGAAGGGGACAAAATTATCGAGAAAATCTCTTTAGGCGTTCCGATGAAGCTAGGGAAGGTATGAAGGATTTAAAAACAGATACAAATCATTTTGTTAAGAAAAAAACTTCATATGCTAAAATATTTTACGTAAAAAAGACACCCTAAGGTGCCTTTCTCCGACTTGAATCCTCTTAAAGTTGTATGTATTGTGCTTCATCAAAATGTTATTTTTCTGGATCTAAACTAATTGATTCCACTTTGTAATTGTTTTCATAATCAATGGTTGCTGTAGCTTTTCGATTTTCATTTCCCTTCTATGTTTACATCTATTTTGATGGTGGGTGCTTTTTAGTTTTTCTTTCTTATAAGGAACACTCCTGAATTAAAGAAGCAAACTTAAATAGTTATGTTGAAGTGAAACTATTAGATTTAGTGTTTTAAATCAAAACCTTCAGATGTGGAAATGGAACCGATGTGATAATCATTAGCGAATTCAACATCTGCCGAAAATTTTTTATTTTTAGCATCTTTCACATGTCCTGAAATCCAAACACTTTGAAAGTCCTTCGGGGCAAATTTATGTTTAGTAATCACTACATCTAGATTTTCTTTTTCTTTAAAATATTTAATAGTTGTTTCTGTAGCCTTATCTACTATTAGTTGCTCTTCTTTTTTATTATCCACAGTACACCCTCCTAAAGTAGCAAATACAAAGATTAAAAGGAAATAAAAACTAATTTTTTTGAATTTGATAACCATTTTCTCCCTCCAATGATGTTATCCTAGTTATTAGGATATACCATTTTTTACAAGGGGGGAATATTTTGAAAGAAAATAATAAAATTACAGATGAAACTTTTTACCGTTTATCTAAAGAGGCTTATCGAAATGATAAGGATTTAGAAGATAGTATTAACATTAAAAATGCTGAAGAGGGTACGGTACAAACATGGAAAGTAGGAGAAACATTCCATGACAAACAAACCGGAATGGATGCAGTAGCCTTTGAACGAGTTGTCGATGGGAAAAAGCAAGTAATGGTAGCTTTCCGCGGTACAGAAGGAGATAAAATTTTTGAAAAGGATTCTTTAAAACCTGGGGAAGGAATGAAGGATGCTTTAACCGATGGCAAGTTTTTTATTAAGAGGGATGGCGTTCATGATCCGGCACCAGCTCCAAAAGCAGGAGAAAGAGGAGAAGATCCAAGAAGATATTGGAACGAAGAGAATGGGCAGTGGGAATCTCATAATCAATTCGAACAAGCTGACAGAGTCATGAAACAAGTAATGGATAAATATAAGGATAAGAATGACGTAGAAGTATATACGACAGGCCATTCGTTAGGGGGCGCTTTAGCGGAATATGTAGCAGCATCTAATGACAGTGTAAGATGTATGTCATGGAATGCGCCAAGTGCAAAACATTTGTTATCACCTGATTTACAAGAAAGAGCTAATAATGGAGAATTTAAAGGTAGAATTGTTTCAATTGTTCACGGATCAGATTCAGTCGGCTATGGTCCTTTTGGGCCATATGATGGTCACATAGGTTCAACTTATGCTGTTACACCACCTATTTCGAAAGAAGCCATTTCTAAATTATCATTAGAACAAAGACTATTGTTTGAAGCTAATCGCTTTTTGGACTCCGTAAAAGATAAACCTGGATTTCATTATCAAAATAATAAGTATTTCCCAATGGGGAAAGATGGGGATTTGTCGAGTCCATATCTTTTGAATTTAGATACAGGGGAAAGAGTATATGATTCACCTGGTAAGTTGTTAGGTGGAGGAGAAATCCACGTAGTTGTAGAGAATCTAGAACAAGCTGTAAGAGATATGAAGCGAAATGCACAAGAATTTCAAGATAGGGTGCCGAGATTAACTTCAAATATGATGGATTTATTAGAAACAGCCGAAAGTAAGCGGTTAGAAGCTACGATAAGTAATATACGTGCACATGTAGAGCATTTAAGTTTTTGGTACATACGAACAGCAACGGAAATCTCAGATTTTATTGAGAAAAAAGCCGAGGATTATAAGAGAACGGATCAAAACTATTAAGGGAGAAGTTTAAGATGCCACGAATTTATATAAATGAAGAAGCTTTGAATCAAGCCTTACAACAATTTGAGCATATGATTCAAGATTTAAATCATAATAAAAGGGTCGTAAGTAATGTTCATGATTTACTTCTTTCCAGTTGGTCGCAACTTGGAGTAGGGAAGAAGGCTATTAGTGATTTGGAATCTTTTAAAAAAGATATTGAAAGAAGAATGGAAGAATTAGAGTCTGATAAGCATGAATTAAAGAGTGCCATTGATCTATTCAAAGCGCTGGACCAAAGCTATGATTATATGGGGCCTAAATATTAGATTACAAGAAGCACTCATAAAGGTGCTTTTTGTAGTTTAACTGGATTAAAGATTATTGTAGTCATTATTAAGGAATATGATTTAAATCCATAATGTAGATTGAAAAGTAATATATAGTTTTGAATCAAACTTGCAAACGATGATTTTTTATTTTACACTTTATTTACCGACCGGTAAGTAAAAATAAAAGAGGTACAGTATGACAAAAAATTTACAAACATCGAAGCACATTGTAGAGGCATCATTTAAACTAATGGCAGAGCATGGTATTGAAAAGATGAGTCTCTCCATGATTGCGAAAGAAGTAGGTATATCAAAGCCAGCTATTTATTATCATTTTCCGTCTAAAGAAGCGTTAGTAGATTTTTTATTTGAAGAGATTTTTTCTGGATATCATTTCGTGAGTTACTTCGATAAAGACCAATATACGAAAGAAAACTTTGAAGAAAAGTTAATTGCAGATGGTTTACATATGTTGTCGGAGTATAGAGGTCAAGAAGGTATATTACGCATTATAAATGAATTCATCGTAACTGCGACGCGAAATGAAAAGTATCAGAAACGCTTATTTGAAATACAAGAAGATTTCTTAAATGGATTTCACGATTTATTGAAGCAAGGCGCGAGACTTGGTGTTGTGTCACAACATGCAACAGAAGAAAACGCGCATACGTTAGCGCTCGTTATTGATAATATGAGTAATTACATATTAATAGGATTCGATTTAAAGTATAAAGAAATTTGGATTCAAAATGTGAAAAACGTTATGAAGGAGGAATAAAGGTGAAAATGCAAAAAAACTGGTGGCTCGGTTTTCTTGGATTCATTGGGATTTATAAAATTCCAGGTATGATTGAAGCTTTTCAAGCGGATAAAGGTTGGTTTGCATTAATCGGTTTCGTGTGGTTACTTTGGTTCGGATATTTTATTCCTGAAAAAAAAGCGGATAAATAATAAAATTTTAATTTTATGTAAAGTTATGTAAAATATAGTTTGAGAGAATTCATATATTAGATTAATAGATTTGGAGTGGTTACATGGATCCATTGAAAAATGAAATTCACCCTGACATGGTCAAGGTGTGGAAAGTTCGTGCTGTAATTGAAGAAGGAATTGGTATTCTCGTCATTTTAGCTTACCTTTTCCTCATGATAAAGTTTGATTGGTGGGCATGGATTTTGTATGTGATGATTGGGCTAACAGTTGTGTTCGCACCATTTTCGTACTTCTTATTCCCGAAACTACGTCAACGCTATTATAGCTACCAACTAAACGAAGAAGAGCTTGAAATTCAGCACGGTCTATTCGTTGTAAAACGTGTATTAGTACCGATGATTCGTGTACAGCACGTAACGATTGAGCAAGGACCAATTATGAGAAAACATGGATTAGCAGAATTACATATTTCAACAGCAGCAACGTCTCATAGCATTCCAGGGTTAACGATGTATGAAGCTGAAATGCTGAAAATGAAAATCGCAGAATTAGCGAAAGTGAGTGATGAGGATGTATAAGAGGCAGCATCCAATCACGATGTTATTAGAATTAAAAATAACAGATTTTATACCACTCATTATTTTCATGTTTAGCTTAAACGGAAAATTCCCGTTTTGGTATTTAATTCCCGCTGGATTCGGTTTACTCACCATTTTTTCAGCGTTTGAAAAATGGTACTACACAACATATTGGGTTGAAAATAACGTATTGCATGTGAAACAAGGACTCTTTGTGAAGAAGGAGAGCTACTTAAATAAAGAACGTGTCCAAACAATTCATACAAGTTCTAACGTACTATATCAAATGCTCGGTTTAAAGAAAATTCAAATCGAAACAGCTGGCGGAGGCGACGACGCAGAAGTGAGCTTAGCTGGTATTACGGAAGATGAGGCAAAGGAGCTTATTTCCTTACTAAATGAGCCGACTCCAGAAGTGAAAGTAGAAGCAACGTTAGATGAATCTGCAGAACATGCAGTAGAAAAAGAAATCATGACAGAGGAAAAACAAGCGACAGAATACAAGTTAACTTGGAAAGAAATTTTATTAGCGTCTATTACATCTGGTCAATTTGGATTATTATTCTCTTTAATATTTTTCGTTTATAACCAAGTGGATGAGTATATTCCGAAATGGATCAAAAATAGCGTAGAGTCATATGTAATGGACCACGATATATATGGCTGGATTTACATGGTAGCTATTTTACTAGTTATTTCTTGGATTATATCGACAATTGGTTATGCGTTAAAACATGGAGATTTCACAGTGAATCGAAGAAATGATGAAGTCCGCATTTCGCAAGGATTACTTGAGAAAAAAGAACTCGTACTAAAGTTACACCGTATTCAAGGTATTACGATAAAAGAAAGTATTTTACGCCAACCATTCGGTTATTGTGCTGTGCAAGTAGAAGTTATTCAAAGTGAGGGAAAAGAGGAAAAAGTTACACTGCATCCTATCATTCGAAAAGATCGCGTGCAACAGTTACTCGCCCATTTACAATTACCATACGAATTGAACGCAAACATTATTTCATTACCAAAAGCAGCATTGCGCCGCTATCTTATTGATAGTTTCATCTTTTTTGCCATGCTTGCAATCCCGCTTACTGGAATAAGTATATACTTTGAAAAGTATTTCATCATGTGGGCGTTAATTCCGCTCGCGATCCTCATCTTTACACTTGGATATGCAACATTTAAAACAAATGGTTACAGTGTAAACGGAGAGCAAATTACGATTATACATCGTAGTATTGGGAAACATACAGGACTTGTAAGAAGAAGACACGTCCAATCAATTGAAAAAACACAATCATATTTCCAGCGCCGGGCGGATTTATGTACGTATACGTTTTCTAGTGCATCATCGAATTATAAACTAGAGCATACGAGAGTAGAAGATGCGGAGAGAATGCAGGATTGGTATAAGAAGAGAATAAGTGAGAATTAATTTGAAAAGGCTTGCCTATTATGAAAGGTAAGCTTTTTTGTTATAGGAAAATGAGTGACTTCATCCATATATTAGTACAGCTACAGCGCACATATATCAATACATATCAAAAAAAGTAGTATACTTCTATTTCAGGAAAATCTGTGGAATTTTTGATATAAATGGTATACTAATATAGAAATGATATTAGGAGGTTATATATGATAAGTCAGTTGAAAAGAGAAGCACTTGATGCATTAAAAGGAAAATGGGGATTAGCGGTAGGTGCAACACTATTACTTGGAATTCTTATTGGAGCTGTGGAACTTCTAGTCACAGGTGTTTTTTCGGTGTTTTGGGGTTGGGAAGAAGCAAGTGATTCGCTTACAGTAAGTATTATTGCAATGCTTGTTATCGGTCCGTTAACAATAGGTGCCTATTATCTTGTTTTAAATGCAATCCGTGGGAATAGTGCTCGCATTGGTCATTTATTTAGATGGTTTAGCGACGGAAGTAAATTTATGAAGGCATTTTTAACATATTTACTAATGTATGTATACTTGATTCTATGGACATTACTTCTTATTATTCCGGGAATTATTAAATCATTTTCTTATGCTATGACGTACTTTATTTTGAATGATCACCCAGAATACACAGCGAATCAAGCAATTACTGAAAGTCGCCGTATGATGGATGGGCATAAAATGGATTACTTTTTACTATGCTTAAGCTTCATTGGCTGGTTCATTTTAAGTATTCTTACTATAGGAATCGGTTTCTTATGGTTGGCGCCTTATTTCTACGCAACATCGGCAGCATTTTATGAAGAGATTTCAAAAGAATATTATAAAAAAGAAGGTACTACTTTCTAATAAAAAACCTAAACCATCTCTCCTAAAGAATATAGGGAGCGGATGGTTTAGGTTTTTTTATATAGAAATTCTTCCTTATATTATTCATTATTTCCTATCATTTTCTTATATGAAAATGATAGGAAATAATGAATAATATAGGTAAAGAAAAAAGTGAGGTGAATGAGAGTGAGCAAATTTTTAATTCCGTACTCATTTTCTATATTAAGTTTCTTTATTTCAGCAACGGCACTTGATTTATATGATAGGATAGGAAAAAATGATGAGATGACTTCGCCGAACATACTTGGAAAGGTAATTCAATCTACTTCGCAAATGGGAGTCCTTACATTGTATTTCGGAGTACCTATTATTTTAGGTGGATGTCTTCTTGGAGAGTTATTATTTAGAGGTATCATTTTACGATTTAAATTAAGCTATATTATATCTTTATTATTATATCTACTTTTAGCTTTTAGTATTGTTTTTATCTTTTTGTCTGTAATAGTAGGAGTTCCAGCTGCATATGAAGAAGTTCGTACTCTTGAAATGATGTATTTCATAGGGATAACTATGATTTGCGCTGTTACATTCTTTGTGGGCCGGAATATATTGGAGAAAAAACAAGTTAATAATGGAGTGATAAAATGAAATATACATGTCCATGTTGCGGATATAGAACATTAGAAGAAGAGCCACCAGGTACATATGAAATTTGTAATATATGTTATTGGGAAGATGATGAAGTTCAATTTAACGATCCTGACTTTGAAGGCGGGGCAAATGAAGCTTCGCTAAGAAAAGCACAGAAAAATTTCATTGCATTTGGTGCTTGCGAGGAATGTTTTGTGAAATCAGTTAGAAAGCCGACTAGTGAAGATGTGAAGGATGCTAGTTGGAAGCAAATTTGTTAAGTAAAATGTTATTCCTCAGTTCAACAGGAGGAATAACATTTTTAATTTAGTGCTGAAAGAATTACTGCCGTCTTATAAAGTAATAAGAAAGACTAAATCGGTAAATTTTATTAATGGATATATTAGGAATGAATATGAAAGTATAGATGTATAGTCAACGTTGTATGTTTGATGTTATCATATTGAATGATATGGAAATTTTTAATAGAAGAATCAACTAACAATTCAAAGGTAATGAAGCCTTTGTTGTATAAAGGAAATACTTAGTAGTACTCAACAATATTAAAAATAAGATTCGTATTTATATAAATTTAGTAGAAAAGGGGTTTTAAAAAGGAATGAACACGAGCATAACACGGCAAAAAATTTTAGCTGCCGCTTCTCAAATTGTGCAATATAAAGGGGTTGCTAAACTAACTTTAGAAGCAGTAGCAAAAGAGGCAGGTATAAGTAAAGGTGGATTGTTATATCACTTTTCAAATAAAGAAGCTTTAATAGAGGGTATGATACTCAAAAGAACGGAGGAGTATCAAGGTGCTATTCACAATAAAGTAGCGGAAGACTTAGAGAAAAAAGGAAGGTGGGTTCGTTCTTTTGTAGAGGAAAGATTAAGGAATGAGAAAAGAACAGAAGAGTTGTGTAGTAGTATGATGGCTGCATTAATGCTAAAACCTGAATTACTTGAGCCATTACAACAATCATTTCAGCAATTGCAAACTAAAATAGAAAATGATGAAATGGATTCTGTTTGTGCCACAATTATTAGATTAGCAGCTGATGGATTATGGTATTCGGAATATTTAGGGATCGGAAGACTAAGTTCTGAATTAAGAGAAAAAGTGATTCAAGCTCTTATTAATGCTTCCTATAAATAGAATATATAAACTATAGAATGAAAAAAATCACCATTGGTCTATTTAATCCATTGGTGATTTTTTTTGACAGAATAATAGAACAATAGTATGGAGTGTTGAATTATAACCGTCCAGACGGTATAGTAACATTTGGTACAAATGGAAATAGAAAAACAAAAAAGACTAGAAAATATTTTTAGCACACTATTCGAAAGGATAGGCCGCAAAGCTTATTTTATGCAATAGAAAGGTTGAAAAAATAGAAAAAGATAGTAATAGCTATCAAGTATATGTAAGTAAAATAGTTTAATGGCATTGAAGAGTAGAACTTTTTTCATAGTATGTTTGTACCAGAACCTAGAAACATTGAATTTTATAGGGAGGGTAACGTATGTATTTAAAAAGAATAACTTCGATTTTTTCGATTATAATGATTTTTATGTTTACTATAGGTCAAAGTCTTTTACCTATAATAGCAAATGCACAAGAGTTAAATACAGCAGGACTTGTGGATAGTTTTCAGATTGGTAAAACAAATCTAAGTACCACAGAACGGACTAAAGTAACTGTAAACTTCAGTGAAAAAGATGGACTTAGGCTGAAGCCTGGAGACACACTAACATTAACACTGCCTCCAGAATTAAAAGGATTAGATAGAGAGTTTCCATTAAATGACTATGGCACTTGTAAAGTTACAGCAGGTACTGTGGTATGTACATTTAATGATAAAGTGGATACATATGAAGATATTCAAGGGTATTTAAACTTTTTCGTGGAAGCTACTAATGTAGGAACGGATCAAAAGAAAGAGATTGAAACTAATTTCGGTACAACTGTAGATAAGCAGTCTGTAACAATTACCGGTCCAAGTAGTGGTGGTGGCACAGATCCTGGAAAGCCACCGTTTTTTTATAAAACTGGTGATATGAACTCAGGTAAGGACAATGAAGTACGTTGGTTCTTGAATATAAATTTAAATAAAGAAGAGTTAAGTCGTGATATTGTTGTGACTGATAATTTACAGGAAGGTCAAACACTTAATAAGGATAGTTTCTATATAAGTGTAGATAATTATCTAGGTAATCGATATTTAACGCTACAAGAGTTTGAAAAGCAAGGTTACGGAACGATTACCTTTACTGGTGACAGATCATTTAAAGTTGTGCTTAATAAGGATAAAGCACGTCTTGCCGCCTTTTCGATTGGTTATACATCTACTATAACGGAAGCCGGAAAGAAGCAAGAGTTTTTTAAGAATGATTATACGATTGATTACCAAGTTCTAAACAAAGAACCAGTTACTGAGTCGGGTACTCATCCAGTCGAAAATATGACAGCTGGTGGTGGTGCTACTGG
>NZ_MAOG01000135.1:0-67419 GCF_001884205.1 Bacillus sp. NH11B
CCTGAACCCATAGAGATGATGATTTGTTTGTACGGATTATTTGTACAGTCACCTGCAGCAAACACTCCTGGTACGTTTGTAGCACCGTGCTTGTCTGTTACGATTTCACCGCGAACGCGTTCAACAGTTTCGCCTAACCAGTCTGTGTTTGGCACAAGACCGATTTGAACGAATACACCTTGTAATTCAACGTGTTGAACTTCTTCAGTTTCACGATCGATGTAAGAAATACCGTTTACTTTGTCAGTACCAGTAATTTCTTTCGTTTGAACGTTTTTCAGAACAGTTACGTTTGGTAAGCTGTTAAGACGTTCTTGTAATAAAGCATCAGCTTTTAATTCTGGCATGAATTCAAGAACAGTTACATGCTTAACAATACCTGCTAAGTCGATAGCTGCTTCAATACCAGAGTTACCTCCGCCGATAACTGCTACATCTTTTCCGATGAATAATGGACCGTCACAGTGTGGGCAGTATGCTACACCTTTATTTTTGAACTCAGCTTCACCTGGTACGCCAACATTACGCCAGCGAGCACCTGTAGAAACGATTACGCTCTTACTTTTCAGAATAGCGCCGTTTTCAAGTTCCACTTCAATAAGTTCTTTTTTCTCTAAACGTTTCGCACGTTGTAGATTCATTACATCGATGTCGTATTCTTTTACGTGCTCTTCAAGGCTTGCTACTAGCTTAGGACCTTCAGTGCGTTTTACGCTGATGAAGTTCTCAATGCCCATAGTATCCATTACTTGACCACCGAAGCGCTCAGCAACGATACCAGTGCGGATACCTTTACGTGCTGCATAAATTGCTGCACTTGCACCGGCAGGGCCGCCACCAACAACAAGAACATCGTATGGATCTTTATCAGAAAGCTCTGATGCATCTGGACCGTTACCCATTTTAGCTAAAATTTCTTCAAGTGTCATACGACCGCTTCCGAAAGATTCGCCGTTTAGGTAAACAGTTGGTACTGCCATGATGTCTTTGCTTTCTACTTCCTCTTTGAATGCAGCGCCATCAATCATAGTATGTGTAATACTAGAGTTAAGAACGCTCATTACGTTAAGAGCTTGTACAACATCAGGACAGTTATGACAACTTAGGCTGATATAAGATTCAAAATGATATTCGCCTTGAATGTTTTTGATTTGATCGACTAATTTTTGTTCAACTTTTGGAGCGCGTCCACTTACTTGTAGTAAAGCTAACACTAATGAAGTAAATTCGTGTCCTAATGGAATACCAGCGAATACGACACCAGTGTCTTCACCAGGGCGGTTTACGCTAAAGCTTGGTGTTCTCTCTAATTCAACTTTTTCTACTGTAATCTTAGATGACATAGTAGCTAATTCGTCTACTAGAGCTAACATATCTTTAGATACGTTATCGTCTCCTGCACTTACTTTAAGTAAAATATCGTTCTCCATTAACTGAAGGTATTGGGATAGTTGTGTTTTTATATCTGCATCTAGTATCATTTTGATCGAACTCCTTAGATTTTGCCTACAAGGTCAAGGCTTGGTTTAAGTGTTGCAGAACCCTCTTGCCATTTAGCTGGGCAAACTTCACCTGGGTTGTTACGTACGTATTGAGCAGCTTTAATTTTGTTAACAAGAATGCTTGCGTCACGGCCGATACCGTCAGCATTGATTTCCATAGATTGGATAACGCCGTCTGGATCGATGATGAATGTACCACGAGCAGCAAGACCTTCTTCTTCCATTAAAACGTTGAAGTTTGTAGTGATTGTGCGAGTTGGGTCACCAATCATAATGTATTCGATTTTGCCGATAGTTTCTGAGCTATCATGCCATGCTTTGTGAGTGAAGTGAGTGTCTGTAGATACAGAGTATACTTCAACGCCTAAGTCTTTTAGAGTTGCATATTGGTTTTGTAAGTCTTCAAGTTCAGTTGGACAAACGAATGTGAAGTCTGCTGGGTAGAAACAAACTACACTCCATTTTCCTTTTAAACTTTCGTCAGTGACTTGGATAAATTCTCCATTATGGTAAGCATTAGCTTTAAACGGTTTTACTTCTGTGCCGATTAATAACATATTAAAATTCCTCCTAAAGGTTGGTTTTGAGCATCGGAAATTAGTTTGCTCATAAAATATATTTTTTAATTAACTATAATAATTCTAATTCAATATTAATTATCATATAGAAGTGGTTATTTTGTCAAGAGAATAAACCAACTTTATACCAATTTAATTAATATTTATTCTCAATTAAGGCTGCTAGGGAATTAAAAGGTAATTTTCAAGTCATAAATTTTCAATGAGTGCTGGAAAGAGTAGTGTGTATGTTAGAGACATGGTGTAAGTATAAATTCTTAGGAAGGAAATATTTCTTAGAAGTTGTAGATTTGAAAAGGAACTGCTTACTTCTATTTTACAAAGAATTGTGAGATAAATAAAACAAAATGTATCGGAATCTTTGTGAACAATTATTGTCATCATAAATATATATAATAAGAAGTATATTGCAATGAGAAATAGAAACATTGACGCTCATTTCTAACAAGATATAATAAAAACGAGATATGTATTGCAACAAATAAGATATAGTATAGATTGAAAAAATTTCAGTCTATTATTTTTTTATGGCTTTTAGAAAACGTTTACATTTAGTGTGGAGGGGAAACCATGTCTAAGTTCACGAAGTATTTTTTAATGGAAGCTAAAGATGTGATTGCATATGTGCAAGAGAGATTACCTAAGTTCGAACATGCAAAGGGGTTAAAGTGTAAAGAAATAGGTGATGGTAATTTAAATTATGTGTTCCGCGTTTTGGATGAACAGAAGAACATTTCTGTCATTGTAAAGCAAGCTGGGGATACAGCGCGTATTTCAGATGAGTTTAAGTTATCGACGAATCGAATTCGTATAGAATCGGATGTTTTGCGATTAGAGGGAGAGTTAGCACCTGGACTTGTACCAGATGTATATTTGTTCGATAGTGTGATGAATTGTTGTGTGATGGAAGATTTATCAAGTTATACAATATTGCGCACAGCACTCATAAATCATCAAATGTTTCCGAGGCTTGCTGATGATTTAACTACTTTTATGGTAAATACTCTTCTATTAACATCAGATGTTGTAATGAATCATAAAGAGAAGAAGGAACTTGTGAAAAATTATATAAATCCTGAGTTATGTGAGATTACAGAGGACCTCGTATATTCAGAGCCGTTTACAAATCATAATAAACGCAACGAATTGTTTCAATTAAATGAAGGATGGATTAGAGAGCATATTTATAGTGATAAAGAGCTTCGTATGGAAGTAGCAAAACTTAAGTTTTCTTTTATGACGAATGCACAAGCGCTGCTTCACGGTGATTTACATACTGGTTCTGTTTTTGTAAAAAGTGATTCTACAAAGGTTATTGATCCTGAGTTTGCTTTTTATGGACCTATGGGATATGACGTTGGGAATGTAATGGCGAATTTAATGTTTGCATGGGTGAATGCAGATGCAGTGATGCAATCTGGTATGGAGAAAAATACATATATGAACTGGTTAGAATCTACCATAATAGATGTAATTGATTTATTTAAGAAGAAGTTTTTAGATGCTTGGGATATTCATGTGACAGAGGTTATGGCGAAGGAAGAAGGCTTTAACCAAGTTTATTTACAATCTGTATTAGAGGATACAGCTGCAGTGACGGGTCTTGAGTTAATTCGCCGTATTGTTGGTCTAGCGAAGGTAAAGGATATTACTTGTATTGAGAATGATGCAGCGCGTGCTAGAATGGAGCGAATTTGTCTTCAGGCAGCGAAGAAGTTTATTTTACAAGCGAATCGATATAAAACAGGTACCAGCTTTGTAGAAACGTTAAGAAAACAAATGCATAGTGCGAAGTAAGGGGAGAAGATGATGGCAGAGCAATTAATACCAATTCAGTGGAAAGATGATACTTTAGTGTTGTTGGATCAAACGGTATTGCCGAACGAAGTAGTCTATGAATCTTTTAAAACGGCTGAGGGTGTCTGGGATGCGATTCAAGTAATGAAAGTACGAGGAGCTCCGGCAATAGGAGTTTCAGCAGCCTATGGTGTGTATTTAGGGGTAAAGGAAGTTGCTGAAAGTTCGGCGGAAGAATTCATAGAGGAAGTAAAAAATGTATGTACATATTTAGCAACATCAAGGCCGACGGCAGTAAATTTATTTTGGGCGCTTGAAAGAATGGAAAGTGTAGCGAAAGAGAATGCTCACTTATCAATTGCGCAGTTGAAAGAGAGATTATTAGAAGAAGCAAAAGAGATTCATAGAGAAGATGAAGAAATTAACCGTCAAATTGGAGAACACGCATTAACATTATTCCGTGATGGCATGGGAGTATTAACGCATTGTAATGCAGGTGCGTTAGCAACGACTAAGTACGGTACCGCGACAGCTCCAATGTACTTAGCGAAAGAAAAAGGATGGGACCTTAAAATCTACTCTGACGAAACACGTCCAAGATTACAAGGTTCAACGTTAACAGCATTAGAACTGCAGCGAGTGGGAATTGATGTAACGGTCATTACAGATAATATGGCAGCAATGGTCATGTCACAAGGGAAAATTGATGCGGTAATCGTTGGATGTGACCGCGTAGCAGCAAACGGGGATGTAGCAAATAAAATTGGAACATTAGGCGTATCTATTTTAGCTAAATACTACAACATTCCATTTTATGTAGCAGCACCAACGCCGACAATTGATTTGAAAACACCGACAGGAAAAGAAATTCCAATTGAAGAAAGAGATGCTTCTGAAGTGATCAATCGTTTCGGACAATATTCTGCTCCGAAAGAAAGTAAAGTATATAATCCGGCATTTGATGTTACGCCATATGAAAATGTAACAGCGATTATTACGGAAAAAGGGATTGTGGAAGCACCGCTTACGGAGAACTTAAAAAAGCTATTTTAGTAAGTAGATATATAGTCAGTCATCATAAGCTTCATACTTAGGGGGATGTATATGTTATTACAAAACGAAAGAGAAGAAATTGTAGCGTATGGAAAGAAAATGATCTCCAGTGGTTTAACAAAGGGGACTGGGGGTAATATTAGTATTTTTAATCGTGAACAAGGGCTTGTTGCAATTAGCCCAAGCGGTTTAGATTATTATGAAACGAAGCCTGAAGATGTAGTTATATTGAATTTAGATGGTGAAGTGATAGAAGGAGAGAGAAAACCATCAAGTGAGCTCGATATGCACCTTATTTATTATAGAAATCGTGAAGATATAAATGCGCTTGTGCACACACATTCTCCTTATGCGAAGACAATTGCATCATTAGGATGGGAACTTCCTGCTGTGTCATATTTAATTGCTTTTGCAGGTCCAAATGTTCGCTGTGCACCGTATGAAACATTTGGTACGAAGCAATTAGCAGAGGCAGCTTTTGAAGGAATGATTGATCGTCGTGCAGTTTTACTTGCGAATCATGGTTTAATGGCTGGTGCAAATAATATAAAAATGGCGTTTACTATTGCAGAAGAGATTGAGTTTTGTGCTCAAATTTATTATCAAACGAAAAGTGTTGGGGAACCGAAATTATTGCCAGAAGACGAAATGGAGAATTTGGCGAAGAAGTTTGAAGGGTATGGGCAGCAGTAAAATGAAAACACCCTCAAGAAAAAATCTTGAGGGTGTTTCTTTACGCTTTCTTAAGCAACAAATACATAAAGTAAGGAGCACCAATTAAAGCAACGACAATACCTGCTGGGATGCCATTAGGATCAACGATATTTCGTCCAATTGTATCTGCTAGTAGTAATAGCCATCCGCCTATTAAAACGGCGATTGGCATGAATATTTGATGTCTTGGACCTACTAAAGATTTCGCGATATGAGGAGCCATTAGCCCGATAAAGCTAATTCCCCCTGTTACGGAAACAGCTGCAGCTGCAAGCGCAACGGCTGCAACTAATAAGTATCTGCGTTCTTTTTCAATTTCAATTCCAACACCGATTGCGACTGGTTCGTTTAATGCTAGAATGTTTAATCGATTTGCTTTATAGAAAACGAACGGAATTAATACGATTAACCATGGGAGCATTGCTAAAACGAAGATCCAGTCATCTCCCCAAATATTTCCGGCAATCCATTTTGAAATAAAGTCTACTTTCATGCGATCTGCGGATGAAATAAGGACAATCATCGCTCCAGATAGTGCAAATGAAAATCCGATACCGGTTAATGTTAATCGCACCGGCTGAAGTCCTGTTGATTTACTATATGAAAATACATAAATTAGAACAGCAGTAAGGAAAGCACCGATAAACCCAACGACTGGTAGTAAGTAAAGAAAAGAACCTACGTCAATTGGAAAGTATAAAAAGAAAATGGAAACTGCAACACCAGCTCCAGCATTGATTCCAAGAATGCCAGGTTCAGCTAAATCGTTACGTGTAATACCTTGCAGGATAGCACCAGATAAAGCGAGCGCCATACCGGCTAATAATGTAATGACAATTCTAGGTAGTCGTAAAGAATATAAAACAAATTCTTCTTTAAATGTACCTTGTCCCATTAGTGTTGGGAGTAATCGATCATAAGATAAAGATGCTGAACCGAGCCCCATTCCAACTACAATGGTTGTAATGGTCAGTATAAGTAAAGCGAGTATGATAATACGTTGTTTTCTTAGAATAGATTGCATCATGAGAAAGTTCTTCCTCCTTTACGAACGATAAATAGGAAGACTGGTAACCCTACAATAGCGACAATTGCAGCAACTGGCGTTTCGTACGGAGCGTTAATTGTACGCCCAATTGTATCTGCGAGTAGCATAAAGGACGCACCAGCGATTGCTGACATCGGTATGACAAAACGATAGTCTGGCCCAACGATTGGACGAACCATATGAGGTACCATTAAGCCGATAAATGCCATGTTTCCGACAAGCGCTACAGAAGCACCTGCAAGCAAGATAATAATGATAAATAAAATTGTTTTAATGACGATAATTTTTTGACCGAGTCCAACGGCAACTTCTTCACTGAAACTAAGGACTGTTAATTTCTTTGCAAGTAAGATAGCGATAAATATACTTATTGAAATAACCGGAATAATAATTTTTAATTGGCTCCAACTCGTTCCAATTACGCCTCCAGCCGTCCACATTGATACATCTTGTGAAATTTTAAAGTAAATGCCAACACCTTCTGAGATTGCAAGTAGAAATGCTGAAACAGCAGCACCAGCTAATACAATTCGAAGAGGGGAAAGTCCGTCCTTTTTCACCATGCCAATTCCAAATACCATAATAGCGCCAATTGCAGCGCCGATAAAGCAAGCTAGTGTTAAGTAAAGGTAGCTTATAGAAGGGTTGAAAGCAAGTGTTAGTGCAAGTGCAGCATTTGCGCCGCCAGTTAGGCCAAGTAATCCTGGATCAGCAAGAGGGTTTCGCGTTAATCCTTGCATAATTGCACCAGAAACAGCGAGTCCAGCGCCTACAAAAATAGCAGCAACTTCACGTGGTAAACGTATTTCACGAAGGATGGATAGCTTATCCCCTTTAGCAGAGGAAGTAAGTGCTAACCATACATCTTTTATAGAAGTATCCGCAGCACCTAACACCATTGCAAACATAAAAATAAGAAAGAATGCAATGATACTCAAAATTAATTTGTATGTAAAAGCGTTGGAACGTAGGTTGTCTTTCTCTTTTGTCATCAGTTTCACATCTTTTCTTTTCATAGAATAAAGGAAGAGGAATTCTTAAATTAAGAATTCCTCATGTTTGTATTATTGACCAAGAAAGCTCTTCTTGAAGAAGTCTAGCTGGAAATCTAATGTAAGTGGATCATTGAAATAGAATTCCATCATGTTTGCTTCATATACACGATTATTTTTTACTGCTGGAATGTTTTTATATGATTCTGTCTCTTGGAATGAGTTATCAGTATCTTTGTTTTTACTTACGATTAAGTAATCACCGGCGAACTCAGGTAATACCTCAGTAGATAATGCGTAGTATCCTTCTTTTAAAGCTTTTTCTTTTACTTTTTCAGGCATTTTTAATTTCATTTCTTGGTAAAGAATTTCTGTTCCACGGCCCCAGTTTTCGCCGTATACATAAAGCTGTTTATTGAAGTTTTCAACAACAGAAACTGTTGCATCTTCACCGATCTTAGCTTTAATGTCTTTTCCAGCTGTTTGTGCGCGTTTCTTGAAATCATCAACCCAAGTTTTTGCTTCTTTTTCTTTATTTAATAATTTACCGATTTCTAAGTGTTGTGTTAAGTAATCAACTTTTCCGTAAGTGTATGTTACAGTAGGAGCGATTTTCTTTAACTTGTCAACATTTTTAATATTGGATAAACCAATGATTAAATCTGGATTTAATTCTGCAATCTTTTCAACATTCTCATCTGATACTTCAGCAACATTTTTAAGCTTGCTATCAAAACGTGGGTTTTGTTTAGACCATGAATCTACCCCAACAAGATTTACACCTAATGACATTACGTTACCAGCGAATGATGATAGGACAACAACACGTTGTGGATTTGCTGGAACTTCAACTTTACCATCTTCAGATTGGTATGTAATTGTTTCTGATTTCTTACCTTTTGCGTCGCTCTTCTTGTCTGTTGAACCATTGCTACAAGCACTCATAACAAGGACGAACAGAACTGTTAGTGAAATAAGTAATTTTTTCATGGTCTTTCTCCTTTTGATAGATGATATGTAATATACAATAAATTGTTTAGCTTTGATCTTTTGAAAAGTTAGTGGTAATACAAAAGTCTTATTAACAATCTTGAACTTGAGATTTTACCACATAGTATTCACCATAGTAATAGAAGAAGATGTAATCTCACAGTTGCTAATAATTAACAAATTGATAATGATTATCACTATTGATTCTTTAAATACTATAATTTTATATAGGTGTATTGTCAATAGTGATTTTGATTGTAAATTTTGAGGAAACAGGTTATATTTTATTGAGAATGATAATCAATGATTAATAGCTGAGGAGTGAACACGAATGAATCAAGAAGAATTGTTTGATGTAACCGTGATAGGCGGAGGGCCTGCGGGGCTTTATTCAGCTTTTTATAGTGGACTAAGAGAGATGAAAACGAAAATAATAGAATTTCAACCACAGTTAGGTGGTAAAATACATGTTTATCCAGAAAAAATGATTTGGGATATTGGCGGATTATTACCGGTTACTGGCGAGAAATTAATTGAGCAACTTGTACAACAAGGATTAACATTTCAGCCTGAAGTTGCATTGAATACAAAAATAGAATCAATTATTCGTAATGAAGATGGTATTTTTACGTTGAAAACAAGCAATGGAGAAGAACATTTTTCAAAAACAGTGATCGTCGCAACTGGGAGTGGTATATTGAATCCACAAAAGTTGTCAATTGAAGGTGCAGAGAGATTCGAAGTCTCAAATTTAAATTATACAGTTAAATCGTTAAAACGTTTCAAAGATAAAACGGTAATTATTTCAGGTGGAGGGAACTCTGCAATTGATTGGGCGAATGAATTAGAACCAATCGCGAAAAAAGTGTATTTAACATATAGAAAAGAAGAATTGTCTGGTCACGAAGCACAAGTCAAACAACTTATGAACAGTTCAGCAGAATGTTTCTTTAATACATCGATTACAAAATTAATTGCTGGTGATAACCATGAAACGATTGAATATGTAGCATTAACAAATCATGAAACGGGAGAGGTTTCTCAGTTATCTATCGATGAAGTTATTATTAATCATGGATATGAACGTGACATTGCATTATTGGAAAATAGTGAGCTAGATGTCGCAATTGTAGATAATTACTTTATTGCAGGGAATGCAAATAGTGAGTCCTCGGTAGACGGATTATATGCTGCTGGAGATATTTTAAAGCATGACGGAAAATTACATTTAATTGCAGGGGCATTCCAAGATGCTGGAAATGCTGTAAATAAAGCGAAACAATTTATTCAACCAGATGCGAGTGAGTATGGTATGGTTTCTTCTCATAATGAGGTATTTAAGAAGAGAAATCGAGAATTGATTAAGCAGATGATGAAATAATAAAGGAACAAGTATACCCCCATTCACTTCTCTATTCGTATGGACGAGAGAGGTGAATGGGGGTTTTCCTGTTTATTATATCTGCAATCATTATCATGACACCGGTTTCATTAGTTCATGTGACATGAACGTTTTATTTGTAATCTCTCTAGAAAACAATGAATCTAGGTTTGGTTTATGCTGTCCCTTTCGCCTGTTCATTCGGAAATGGCATATTTAGTATAGAAGCAATGTATTGTTTTCCATGTTTTCGAGCTAATGATTCTAATATTTGGCGAACGCGTTTTGTAAGATGGCCTTGTTTTTTTATAGCCTCACAATATGCATCATAGAAAACGTATTTAGCCCAAAGGAAATCATCTTGTTGGAATAAGAAATGATTTTTGTACCATTCGCCAATTGTATGATAGCAATTGCTTTCATGTACTGCTGCACTTTGTGAAAGAATACGATCGGATAAAGACTTAGATAGATGAGAAATTGTGTTTTCTGTTTCAACTCGTAATGTTTTTTCTAACATTGTAATGATGTGACGAGTAGCCATATGTTAACTCTCCTTTGTGTAAATGGGTAATACCATTCTATATTTTAAAAAAATACTTACTATATTATTATACAATATATGGAATGCATCTACCTGCTTTTTAATTTGTATTTACAAAATCTTTTTTATTTGTTTACAAAAATAAAGTAAGATACAGTATATATATGAAAAAACTATAAAGGGATGAACACATTGTATATAACGATAGAAGAGGCTGCGGAATATTTGAATTTACCCAAATCGTATGTTGAAGATTTAATTCAGCAAAAGAAAGTTCGTGCACTGTTTGATGGAGAGCAATATTTATTAAACAAGGAACAGTTTAATACACATTTAGAACAAATGGAGAAATATAAGCAATTAGTGGAAGAAATATTAAATGAGCCAATTCCGGAAGATATGGATGTTAAAGACGAAGATTAAATTTATGAAAATCCCCCGTATTAAGATATGAAGAAATGTATCTTAATACGGGGGATTTTTGTATGAAGATATGAAAAAATCACCCGAAATCCTAGAGTTAATTTAAGGGAAAGAAGATTTTTATAGGGATTCGTACTATTAGTTAAAAGCATATTTTTTCATGGCGGGGACAAACATAGCGAACATAACCTGTACAGATACATATACTATCAGTGCAAAAGCTTATAAATTAATGGAAGGGGTTTTCTCGTGAGTTTATTCAATTGGGATTTTTTGGAAGGTTTAATTGGATCTAATGTAAGAGTAAACAGAGGTGGACCAGAATCTCAAAAAGGAACAATAGTATCAATAGGTGCGGACTACTTCGTATTACAGAATGAAAAAGGAGAGCACCATTACTATCAGCTTCGTCATCTGAAAAGCATTACAAAAAATACGAAAGATGGTGGAATAGCTGATTCTGGATGGTCGGAAGAAGACAGTGCAGAAGACTTTGAAACGCTACTTCAAAACTTCAAATACCGCTGGGTGAAAATTAATCGTGGTGGTCCAGAGAAAATTGAAGGTATTTTACAAGATGTTTCTAATGATTATGTAACGTTAATTATAAAAGAAGAAATTGTACTAATTGCACTGTCTCATATTAAAAGTGTTAATTATAATGCACCAGTAAGTGGAGAGAGCGATGAGAGTAGCGATGAGAAAAGTAATGAAAACAGCAATAATTCAAGTCGAGCTCGCGCACAAAGACAATCAAGTAGAGGAAGATAATACAGAAAGGAGGGTATGAATTTGAAGAAGGTAGTATGCTGTGATCAAATCAAAGGTTTAGTAGGTGAGAATGTAAAAGTAAATCTTCGCGGACCGGAAAGTCGAGTAGGTGTACTGTCAGTGTTAGGGAAAGATTACCTTACACTACAATTACCTCATGGAGAAGTAGTGTATTATCAGTTGAAACATGTGAAGAGTCTAGTCAGAAAAGTGAAAGAAGCGCAAGGAGACTATGATTCATGTTTCTGCTCTGATGACGATACTTTTTTAGATGTATTAAATGATTTGAAGTATACGTGGATAAAGATTAATCGTGGTGGACCAGAGTGTGTGGAGGGTTTATTAAGTGATATACATGATGGAAATATTACACTAGTAAACGGTGATGAAGTCATTTATGTAATTAATTCTCATATTAAGAGTGTAAGTCAAATAGTTAAAAACAAAAAGAATGAAGAAGAATAATGTTTAATAAATAAGAGGGGCATTATGATTGAAATTGAAGAGCGATTTCATATATCGCTGCAATTATTTCGCGATATATGAAAAGGAATTTCTTACTATTAAAAAACAGAAAAGTGCCCCCGATTATTTTTGGGAAATAGAAGAGAGAAAAGTACAATTTCATAGAAAGGAGGATATAGATGAATGAGCTGAACAAAAATATTGGAGAAAATATATACGTTAAATTAATCGGTGAAAAAAGATTTAAAGGTGTATTAATTGATGTAGGAAATGATATTGTAGTTCTTTACAATGGACAAGACTATGTATATATATCTTTATACCATGTCCAATATTATAAATTTTTGAGAGGGCATGAAGAAGAAATATTAAAACCAGATGTGGACTCTGTAATTAAGAGAGAATCACCTTCAATTTCTTTGAGGAAAGTATTAAGCACATCTAAAGGGATTTTTACAGAAATTTATGTGGCAGGAAATGCTCCAATACACGGTTATGTTACAAGTGTAATGAACGATTATATTGTTTTTTATAGCCCAGTTTATAAAACGGTGTATATATCTTTAAAGCATTTGAAATGGTTAATTCCTTATAAAGAGAACCAAGTACCTTATTCCCTCAACAAAAATGAACTCCCCGTAAATCCACTAAATATTACTTTAGCTAGAACATTTGAAGAACAGCTTATTAAAATGGCTGGGAAAATTATGGTTTTTGATTTAGGTGAGGAATATAACAAAATCGGAAAGATGGAGAAAATTGATGAAGGACATATTGAAATATTAAAAGCACGTGACGCAAAAATGTATGTGAATATTCAACATGTGAAATCTGTCCATTGTCCGTAGGCTAGTTTAAAGGGCTGGCTTTTTCTTTTATATATGCGGAAGAAAAGGTCGAGCCTATTTTTTTACCGTTATTTGGATATGAGGGGGAAAGTGAATTGAATATATAAGTATGTTACTGTTTTTACTTATAAAGAGGTAATCTTGTACTACATTATAAAAAAGATGTACGAGCTACTTTTTGTTGTATTCAATTCACTTTTTGAGTAAGTGCTGCTCAACTAATTTATTAAAGGGGTTTTATTTGTGGAGCAGTTTCCAAATTCGCTTTCGATTACGTTGCTTGGCAGTGCTGGTGGAGCAGCAAAAGCAGTGTTAGCAATTTTGAATCAAGCGGTAGTAAATGAAAAAGATCCAATTTATGAAGTGATAAAGAATGTAGATTTCCATTTGGTGGATATAAAACAAAAAGATAAAAATTATTATGATGAGTTGTTTCCAAATTTGAAAGAGCAATTTTTTTTATATGAAATGAACCTTCAAGATGTAGTCAAATTTAAACAACATTTAAAAGAAAAAAGAACGAAGGTTGTTATTGATGTTTCAGGGGCGGATACGATTAGGGTACTGAGTTGTTGTAATGAACTTGGCATTTGTTACATTAATTCGGCTTTGGAAAATGAGGCAGTAGATCAGGACAATAGTTTACTCGGTTTTCAGCTTACGGAAAGGTATACGAGGTTTGAGAAGGAGAAAGCAACATTCACAAATACAAGAGCGATTATAGGCTCAGGTATGAATCCTGGTGTTGTTCAATGGATGGTTGTGGAGCTTATGAAAGAACGCCCAAATGAAAAGCCACGAGCATGCTATATTGTAGAACATGATACGTCATTTTTGAATGATACGGCACTTATAAAGCCACATACACTTTATGCTTCATGGGCAGTAGAGCGATTTCTAGATGAAGCGATATGGAGTTATCCGATGTATATGAGTCATCATCGTCCTCTTTATTTTTATGAGGATGTATATGCTTCAGAGTACAAAGTAAAGTTAGGAGAAGAAGAGTTTTATGGTTGTTTAATGCCACATGAGGAAGTTTTAATTTTAGGGAAAACCTTCAATATGGAAGTGGGTTTTCTTTACCGAATTAATGAGTATACAACTAATTTAATTAGACAGAACTTAGATAAGGTAGAAGATTTATGGAATTGGAATCGTAAAGTATTTAATCCAGCTGAAGAACAGGTTGCTGGAGAGGATTTGGTTGGTGTGCTACTCGTTTATGAAAATAGTGAAACATATATGTATAACGTGATGAATAGCAGCCAAGTTTTTCAAAAATATAAAACGAATGCGACATACTTCCAAGTAGGGTGCGGAATTTATGCAGGTTTGTGCAGTTTACTTTTAGATCCCTTTGGACAAGGTGCTTATTACGTTGAGGAGTTATTATTAAATACGGAAAGTAAGTACGGCGAATATCTAAATTTATATATGAAGGATTTTGTAATAGGGCATAATAATTTTACTGATGGATTGCTACACGATAGGGTAAGGTGGATATAAATTGTGATTGAAAAGGAAGGAGCTGTATCTCCTTCCTTTTAGTATTAGAAGGTTATATATTGCTCTGAAAGCAATTTCATACGTATAATTTAAGGGGATAACATGTGAAATGTCATTTTTGTATTGATCAAGAGGAGTTTTTATATGAACAAATACAAGAGCTTGATTTATGAAGAAAGAGAAGCTTTAAAAGTATTTATATTATTATTCTATATTATATTCTTTTTATATGACGTTATCTATTATTTTGTTTATCCTGCTATGAATATTAACGAAGCAAGGATAGGTTGGCCAGAAGGTGGTATGGGAATAGGCGTATATATATTAGTAATATCTTTGTTTCCTATTTCAATATATCTTCGAAAACAAGGGTATGTATATTTTGTAAAATATTTATTTTTAATTGGATATATGCTTATTGACATTATTAATAACTTAATGATTTATTTACACAGTGATCGTGTTTTTGAAAATGGAAATATGGTTGAAATATTTTTAATTTTATTTGCACCGATTTTCGTGAATAGAAAATATTTTTATTTCGTTTCCTGTAGTGTAATTGGTAAATATGTATTTTTCACGTTGATATTACAAGATATAAAAGTTGTGATTCCGCTTGTTTTATGTGTATTCTTTTTTATTATTTCACATTCTCTGTTAAAACGTTTCCAGTCTTATGTAAGAACAGTTGTTAAGATGATGAGCAATATGAAAGAGACCGAAAATTTAGCTCTTATTGGGACCATGTCTACAACAATTGCTCATGAAATTCGAAATCCATTAACAGCTTTAAAAGGATTTACACAAATTCAAAAGGAAAGAAATCTTGAGGATACGCTGAGCTATGAGATTATGCTGCAAGAAATTGAGAGAATTAATGAGTTTGTTAGTGAATTGATGTTATTAGGAAAACCGAAACCAACAAATTATGAATGGTGTAATATACGGGAAATCCTTTTATATGTTGTACAGTTAATGGAAAGTTATGCGACTCAATATAAAGTGAAATTTCATTTGCAAGTAGATGGAAATTTACCTGTTATAAATGGTGATGATAAACAATTAAAGCAAGTGTTATTAAACATTATCAAAAATGGAATAGAATCGATGCCAAAGGGTGGAGATATTCAGATTCGTGCATATAAAAAAGGTGGAGAGAATTTGTGTATTTCTATTGAAGATCAAGGTTTTGGGATAGAAAATGAGAAGATAGAAAAGATCGGAAAAGCTTTTTATACAACAAAAGAGAATGGTACAGGTCTTGGACTAATGATTACATATAAAATTATTGAAGAACATCAAGGGAGTATCGCGATTCAAAGTAGTATGGGTGTAGGAACGAAAGTGGAAATTTATTTACCAACAGTGTAGTGCAGTAGACGAAATTACTTTTCAGAAAAGTGTTCTTGTTGTGTAAATATAAACATTTTATAAAATGTTTCAAGAAGGGTTTTTTTTATAAAACACTTCGTTTATAATGGAGGAAAATATCGACATAGAGCTTTTAGCTCGTGTAACGGTTCGGTAGTGTGATGAAAAGAAAAGAAGGGGTGCACGCGCATCCTTTTTTCTATGCGGATATTATGAAAGAGGTGGTATGATGGAATTAACATTAAATTCGACTGTATGTTTACACACGATTCAATTTCGAAAAGAGAAATTGAATTATATTGTAAAAGATACAATTACAGGAGAAACATATGAAATGCCGCCACTTTGGATTGATGCACTAGCAATGATGCGAGACGGCTTTTTATTGGGAGAAATTGAGGAGAAATTAAAAGAAGAGTATCCGGCTGAAGAAGTAAATATGGTAGCATTTACGAGGCAATTGTTAGAGCTAGAACTTGTCGAAATGGTGGATGGAGAAGAGATAACTTGTACAAAGAAGAAAGATAAAGACTATTTAGCTTGGTTACGCCCAAGAGTGGAACAATTCTTTTTAAATTTAAATAAAAAATATAAAAGCAAAGGTCAAAAATGATCTTTGCTTTTTTTGTAGGCGTGTTTAAAAAATAACAGCGAATGCTCTTGCGAAAGCACCGTCACTATCTTTAATTTTTAAAGGTGCTGCTGAGAAAAAGAAACGTTTCGCTTTAATAGCATCTAGATTTGTTAAGTTTTCAATTAAGTAAATGTTATTCCCTAGTAATATGTGGTGAATCGGTGATGTTTCTGTCGTTACCTCATCAGGGGAAATAAAATCTAAACCGACTGATTTTACTTTTAATTGAACCAGTTCTTCAGCTAATTCTTCGGAAAGATAAAACGCTTCTTTCTCATAAGCTGCTGTATTCCACTTATTAGATAGATTGGAATGGAAAATGACAATATCATCTTCTTTTATATCGGTATTATGCAATACTTCCTTAGGTAACTTTCTCTCTTGGATATGAGTTACATCGATAAGAACGGCCTCACCTACAAATTGTTTTAGGGGTAATTGATCAATAGTGGTTGCACCTGAAATGAAATGCGCAGGGGCATCGCAATGTGTACCTACATGAACGACAGAATGAAAATCTGTAACTTGATAGCCCGTCTCTTCAACGTTTGTAATTGCTTCTAGTTGGATTTTTGGTGTTCCAGGAAATTGAGACATATTGTTTTCAAATGTTTGTGATAGGTCGATTACTTTCATTTTAAATACCTCCAATATATGTTTTAAAATATAAAAAACTCATCTTTCATAATCAAGAAAGATGAGTTTTGCACACAATGGTTAAGTTTTATCTTTCAAAATGCATTGCATTTTGCAGGAATTAGCACCTATTCAGTTTGTATAAACTGAGGTTGCTGGGCTTCAAAGGGCCGGTCCCTCTGCCTCTCTTGATAAAGATATATTCAGTTTTAATATTTCGATTTTTTTAATAATTAAATTGTAATTCATTTCCTTTTTTAGTGCAATATAAAATAGGTATTCACCCAAATAAGGTGGCTCGCATATTGTAGCTTATGTAAATAGAATGCTGCGAAGGAGTGAGTGCAGTGACAGGTAATGTATTGAATTATTATGCTGGTGGAAATACAGCTAGAGGATTTCATAATTTATACGAAGAGAATTTAAAAGGGCTAGACAGGTTGTTTATTTTAAAGGGTGGTCCAGGAACTGGGAAATCTTCTTTAATAAAGGCAATAGGTCGTGAATGGGTTGAAAAGGGATATGATATTGAACTTTTACATTGTTCTTCTGATAATAAGTCAGTTGATGGAGTGATTATCCCAAAATTAAAAGTAGGAATTGTTGATGGAACATCACCGCATGTTATTGAGCCTAAAATGCCAGGGGTTGTGGAAGAGTATATTAATTTAGGAGTTGCTTGGGACTCAGATAAATTAAGAAAGCAGAAGTTAGAAATTGAACGATTTGTATCAGAAGCGAGCAAGGCTTTCAAATCTGCTTACGGATGTTTTCAAGAGGCATTAGTTATACACGATGAGTGGGAGAAAATATATATTAATAATATTGATTTTAACAAAGCAAATGGACTAACAGATCAATTGATTCAGAAATTATTTACAAATAAAAAGGGGAAACAATCGATTGTGAAACATCGTTTTTTAGGAGCTGCTACACCGAAAGGAGCAGTTGATTTCGTTCCTAATTTAACAGAAGGATTACCACATCGTTATTTTATAAAAGGACGCCCTGGCTCTGGAAAATCAACAATGCTCAAAAAGTTAGCGCAGGCAGCAGAAGAAAAAGGGTTTGAAGTTGAAGTGTATCATTGCGGATTTGATCCGAATAGTCTTGATATGGTTATTGTAAGAGAATTAGGATTTGCAATTTTTGATAGTACCGCACCACATGAATATTTTCCAAGTCGCGTGGGTGATGAGATTATAGATATGTACGCTCTTATTGTTACACCGGGGACGGATGAAAAATATGCTAAAGAAATTCGTGACGTTTCCATTCAATATAAGGCAAAAATGAATGAGGCGATGTCTTTCTTGGCAAAAGCGAAATCAGTTCGTGATAAATTAGAACGAATTTATATTGCTGCTATGGATTTTTCAAAAGTGGATGCATATAAAGAGGAAATTCAAAAAGAGTTTGAACGAATTACCGCTACTGTAATTGAAAAGAGAAAGTAGGATTTATTGAACTGTCAGAAAATTTCTGGCAGTTATTTTAGTATGTAGTAAAATTGGTAATATATTTGTCGAATTTCCAAGGAAATAATCAAAAAATGGGGATGGTATGAAATGAGAGGGAAAATTGAATTAGAGCTAGAAAGAATTGAGCAAGAGAATGATGTGGAAATTTTATTTGCAGTGGAATCAGGGAGTCGTGCTTGGGGATTTCCATCGAAAGATAGTGATTATGATGTTAGGTTTGTTTATATACATCCAGTAGAATGGTATTTATCAATTCATGATAAACGAGATGTAATTGAATATCCGATTAGTGATGATTTAGATATAAGTGGCTGGGATATTAAAAAGGCATTGCAACTATTCGCGAAGTCAAATCCAGCTTTACTTGAGTGGATTCAATCACCAATTTTTTATTCGAAAAACTCTAATTTTCCAGAGCAGCTTCAGCAAATGAGTGAAAAGAATTTTGATCCAAAGGCAACGATATATCATTACTTACATATGGCTTCAAAAAATTATCGTGAATTTTTGCAAGGCGAGAATGTAAAGTTGAAAAAGTACTTTTATGTATTACGTCCTATTTTAGCTTGTCAATGGCTAGAAGAGAAAGGGACATTACCTCCAGTAGAATTTGACCGATTAATTACAGAAATATCTATAGAACGTAGTGTGTTGAATGAGATTGAGAAATTGTTAGTAAAGAAAAAAGCAGGTACGGAATTAGATGTTGGATTGAAAATTCAGGTGTTAAATCAATTTTTAGAAGAACAAATTGATTATTATCAGCAATACGTGAAAGGGATTGAAAAGGGATTAGGGATTGATATTGAGAGTTTGAATACACTATTTAGAAACATGTTGTTTGAAGTATACCAAAAAGAGCACAAATAAATTTGTGCTCTTTTTTATCCCGCGATTTGTGGGAGCCTACTGCCCGTAAGCGCCTAATTGGTGTGGGCTAATAATCAGCTGGGATGCACCCCACCACTGATTAAAGTTTCACTTTATTTTGTAGGAATAAAGAAAACAGATATAGCTGCGATAAGACCTGCAAAGGAGAATAAGTAAAAATTCCACGCCAAGTCATATTGCATTGTCATAATAATACCGACAAGAATAGGGCCAGCAATCGCACCAACTCGGCCAAGTCCAAGTCCCCATCCTAAGGAGGTAGCTCGTATATGTGATGGGAAGTATTGTGTTACATAAGCATTTAATATTTGAGTAATACCGACTGATCCAATTCCAGCAAGACCAACTAAAAGATAAATGATTGTAACAGATGGTTGAATTGTTAACAGTCCAATACATATGGCTGCCATAAGATAGGAGATGCTAATAACAATTTTTGCTCCTATACGGTCGGCAATCGCCCCAGCAAATAATGCGCCGATAGCTGCAGTAATATTTAGTATAAGTAGAAATGATAAACTAGATCCAAGAGGATATCCTGCTTGGCGCATCATCTGTGGTAACCAAGTATTTAAACCGTATATTAAAAACATTCCCATTATATAAGTGATCCAAAAAAGTAGCGTTGCTTTTATGTATTCTTTTGAGAATAACGTAAGAAATCCATTTTTCTTTTGTATATTAGATGGTGTTCCAGGAATTTCATCTTTTACATGGAATTCAATTTGAAAGCGATCAAGAATTTTGTTCACTTCTTCTTGTCGATTCCGCGATAATAAAAATTGAATGGACTCAGGTAAATAACGAATAATGAAAGGAATGAGGAGTAGTGGAATCATTCCGATGCCAAACATAATTCTCCATCCGAAATCTTCTAACATAAACATGGATAAAATAGCACCTAACACGACACCTAAAGGATAGCCGGTAAACATAAGAGCATAAATAAAAGATTGCCGTTTTTTTGGTGAATATTCAACAGTAAGTGCTGAAGCCGTTGGGATAACACCGCCTAATCCGATTCCTCCGATAAATCGAGATATCCCAAAGAATTCAGGAGAAGGAGCAATTGCAGCTAAGCCCATTGTGATAGAAAAAAGAGCTAAACAGCATATAAGTGTCCACTTTCGTCCAATTAAATCTGTAATGGTTCCGACTAGAATAGCGCCAATAAACATCCCAAATAGAGCATAGCTAGCAATTGTTCCAGCTTGAGCTGGTGATAGTGCCCAGCTGTTGTCTTCTAGAAGCTTTGGCAGAACGGCGCCGTAAATACCTAAATCATATCCGTCAGCTAGAATGGCGAGCCAACAAATAAAAACAACAAGTTTTGTAATAGAGCTTGAAGAGATAGTTTCTGGAGGTTCTAGATGAGGTGGAGCAGAAGGTTGCATAGTATTCACTCCTTTTATTTGTAGATGAATATATTATTTTATTTAATGTTAATATTTCCCTTCTTATGTCGAAATTTATATGAAAAGGTGTCATGAAAAACAAAGAAGTTCAACAGGTTTCTTGTTGAACTTCTTTGTTTTTTTACTCGTTATCAACTCGTTTTAATGGTTGATCTGCAGGACCTTCAATAACGTCGCCCTCAATTGAAAAACGGGAACCATGGCAAGGGCAATCCCACGTACAATCACCGTTATTCCATTCAACTTCACAGCCGAGGTGCGTACAAGTGGTGTCGACGATATGTAATTTTCCTTCTTTATCTTTATAAGCACCTGCGCGTTTCCCATTTACATGTACTACAGATCCTTCGCCAACTTCAAGATCTTCTGGTTTACGTAATGCGGTTTCAATTTTTCCTTCAATTAAATGTTTAGCAACATCAATGTTCTGTGAGAGAAATGTTTTTATATCCGGATTTGCATGAAATCGTGATGGTGCAAACAGCTCTTTATATGGGCTGTGGACTTTTAGAATGGAGTCCTTCAGTAAATGGGCTGCAGCAGTTCCAGTTGTCATTCCCCATTTGCGATATCCAGTTGCAACAAATATATTTGGATTCCTTTCGTTAATATGTCCGATATAAGGAAGCTTGTCTAGAGTAATCAAATCTTGTGCTGACCATCTATAGGAAACTTCATCTACTCCAAAAGTTGATTCAGCAAAAGAATAGAGTGCTTCATAATGAAGCATCGTATTTATTCCCTGTCCCGTTTTATGGCTCTCTCCGCCAATCAAAATCAACTTTTCTCCATCGTTTGTTATATAGCGTAAGGAGCGTTTTGGATCATCAATACTTAAATACATGCCACCTGGATAATCTGTTTTTGCTTTTATTGCAAGAGCATAGGAGCGTTCTGCGTACATTCGCGTAAAGAAAAAGCTATTAGCATCATAAAAAGGAAAATGAGAACAAGAGACGACGTATTCACAAGTGATGCGATGCCCCTCCTTTGTAATTACTTGTGGATAATCTCCTTTTTCTACATCCATAGCTGTTGTTTGTTCATAGACCTTTCCGCCCATTTCCACAAATTTTTCTAAAAGTGTTTTCAAATAACGGAGGGGATGGAATTGTGCTTGATTTTTCATTACAAGTGCAGATTGTATTGGAATAGGAATCGATAGAGATTGAACATAGTCACAAGGTATATTTAATTTTTGATAAGCTTCATATTCTTTCGATAAATTTCTTAAACCATTATCAGTAGTTGTATATAAGTATGAATCTTCATTTGAAAAATTACAGTCGATTTTATATGTTTGCACAGTGTCATTTATGAATTGTAGAGCATGATTATTTGATTCGTAGTAAAGCCTGGCTTTTTCCACACCGAAATGATTTATTAATTCGTCGTAAATAAGATCATGTTGTGCTGTTACTTTTGCTGTTGTATGCCCAGTTGTTCCATTTAAAATAAGACCAGAATCAATTAAAACAACGTCGATTCCTTCTTTTGCAAGTAAATAGGCAGTGGTAATACCTGTAATACCAGCACCGATAACAGCAACTTTCGTCTTTATATTTTCGGATAAACGAGGGAAAGTAGGAAACGGAGTAGATTCAATCCAATAAGATAACGGCAGTTGTGGAAATGTATCACTTGTCATTGTGGAAACCTCCTGATTTTAGAACAATTTTCCTTTTAATATTTCCATATTATATGAAATTCATGTGCGTTATTTTAGAAGGAGTCTACTTTTATTAAAAGAGGGATTAAATTATTTTAATATAATTAATTTGATAGGGCATTATGAAGAAGTAGGATTTATATAAAACTAAATTTAAGTGATTCCGTTTGCTGATTATATAGAGACTTCTTGAATGAGATAGAGTACATTGTGTTTAAGTATATGTATATATATAGTGGATAAATCCTTATGAAATCTATACTTTTTCTTTAGTGAAATAAAGTATGATTATAAAAGTATAACCAACTTTTATTACTAGGTCATAAAAGTTGTTGACAATATAGAAATTCTATTGTTATGATTCATCATGTGGAAAGGTTGATAGAGAGTAAAAAGAGAAATGTTTTTCATTGATAATAAAAGCGAAAAATAAGTGACGATAGAGTGAGTATATTTTCCTTATAATAGATGCTTTTTGGATCACCTAGTAAAATCAATCTGGAAGCGAGAATTAATATATGCAAGTTGCGCAGGGCGCGGCATAAGAAAGGGGCAAAAGGATGAAGGAGCTTCATACGTTTGGGTGGTATGCAGCGCGTGTATCACCACATTTGCCGAAAAAAGCATTTAAACCAGTTCCTACTCGTTTATTTGGTGGACTGGCTTATTTACTTGTGGCATTAGCGGGGTTAATAGCGATTGGTGTATTTGAATTGAATGTGTGGGCAAATCTAGGGATTGCGATTGTTCTCGGATTATGTTTTGCTTCACTTGGGTTTTTAGGTCATGAAATTTTACATGGAACAGTTGTAAGAAAGGCATGGCTTCGTGATTTCTTAGGTGCGATTGCATTTATGCCACTATCAACAGGACCAAAACTTTGGAGAAAATGGCATAATGCAACACATCATGTTCATACACAGCATGAAGAGAATGATCCAGATGCATGGCCGACACTTGAGAAGCTTAAAAAGAGTAAGTTTTTGAGTTGGGTATATCGTATGCCGCTTCATGTACGTTCTTTCTTTAGTTTTCTGTCACTAACAATTCAATTTACATTGCATTCAACTCGAATGTTCTTTCATTTTATAAAGGAATTTAAGTCATCCAACCAAAAATCTGTATGGCTTCAACTCCTTTTGCCTTGGACTGTTTGGATTAGTCTATTGTTTATTATGGGACCAGCAAAATGGTTATTTGCATATGTGATTCCGTTGTTAATTGCTAACTTCATTGTAATGGCATATATCGCAACAAATCACCGCTTAAATCCAATTGTTCCAGTAAATGATCCTTTAGCAAACTGTTTATCAGTAACAGTGCCGCGTTGGGTAGACGTTTTACATTTCAATTTCTCATACCATACAGAACATCATCTGTTTCCTGCTATGAGTTCTAAATACTATCCATTAGTAAAAGATAAAATTAAAGAAATGTGGCCAGAACGCTATCACGAAATGCCGATGACGAAAGCATTGGCAGCGCTTTGGAATACACCACGTGTGTATTATCACGGAAGTGAATTAGTTGATCCGCATAGGGAGCATTTCTATGGTTCTTTAGGAAATGGCCTAGATCCTCATAATATTTCATATCGTGAGGAACATATAGAGGAAAACGAGACTATAAAAAAGGTAAATCAATAAGCATAGATATATTTTACGATGAAAAAGCAAGCTCTTTTAGAGCTTGCTTTTTGTTATAAAGAAACTTCTTTTTTGTTTTTTGTCTTGACTTGGACAGAGTTAGTTTCTTTTCGTTGTAGTCGTTTTTCTAAAAGATTAACAAGGTAAGTGAATAGAAGAACAAGTACGAGATAATATAAACCAACGATTACATATGTATCTAATTGTTGGAAATTACTTGCGGCAATTGATAAACCTGATCCCCATAATTCGGACATTCCTACATAAGCAACGAGTGACGAATCTTTTAATCCAATGATGAATTGGTTCCCTAGAGGAGGAAGCGATAGGCGAAATGCTTGTGGTAATATAATACGGCGCATCGCTAAAGGGTAAGGCATGCCTAAAGAGCGAGCAGCTTCTAATTGTCCACGGTCAACGGATTGAATGGATCCACGGAAAATTTCGGTAATATATGCACCGTTATGAATTGCTAAAGCAATTGCTCCTGCCCAAAAAGGGGTGAATACAACAACAGATGTAATACCAAAATAGAGAATTGCGATTTGAACAATTAAAGGTGTACCACGAATAATGGCGATGTATACATGAGCAATACTATTTAAAACTTTATTGTTAGAGATTCGAAAAAAAGCGAATAGTAATCCAATTAATGAGCCGAGTACTAGGGAAGTTAATGTTAATTGTAATGTGATAATAGTAGCTTTTAAAAGTGTGGGGTAGGTAGAGATAAAAATTTCAAACATGCGTTTCACCTCATAGTGTATAGATTTTAGTAGGGAATGAAATACCCCACATAAAAAGTGGGGCATGATTTATGGAATCTTTGAATAGTTAACTTACTTCGTTTTTGCCTCTTCTCCAAGAATATTACGACCAAACCATTTTTTACTAATCTTTTCGTACGTACCATCTTTAATGATTTCATTTAAAGCTTTATTTACTTTCTCAACCATTTCTTTATCATCTTTGCGAATAGCAATTCCCATTTCATCAAGATTTAATGGTTTTCCAGCTTCTTTTATATTTGATTTACCTTTTTTAATCATTCGAAGACCAACCATTTGATCAGTGATTACTGCGTCAACACGCCCAGGCTCTAAGTCCATAAGAGCGGTAATATCACTATCGTATTCTGTAATTTGATCTGTATGTTTTGCAACAAGAGTTTTAAAGGTACTAGCTTTTACAACACCAATTTTCTTTCCTTTCAAATCTTCTGGAGAAGAGATAGATGTATTCTTTTTAGCTACGAAAATCTGGGCACCAGAGCGATAATATGGGTCTGAGAAACTAACAGCTTTTAATCGTTCTTCTGTAATGGCCATACTTCCTAATATCGCATCATATTTTTTTGATTGTAGACCTTGAATTAGCGTTTCCCACGGATTTGTAATAGGGGTGGGTTTCATTCCCATCTTTTTCGCGAGCGCCTCACCTATTTCTACATCAAATCCGGCAAGTTTTCCGTCATTTTCTTTATAGTTAAAAGGTTTGTATAATCCACTCATCGCATAACGAAATTCCTTTTCACCATTTGATGAAGTAGTCGAACTTTCCTTACTACAGGCTCCTAGTATGAAGGATGTACATAGTGTAATACTCGCAACAATAGTTAATAGTTTTCTTTTCATAAAACCCCTCCTATATATTGATCATACGGATGGTTTTAAGTATGTTATCGAGATATTTTATTTGGACAATTAGTTGTGCACCGTATGAATGTATTTCTTTACGTTTGAAATAGAAGTCACATTATAAAACGTTACGTAAAAATTGTTTTGCTCGTTCATGTGATGGAGCTGAAAAGAATTGCGCTGGTGGAGCATCCTCTACAATTTTCCCGTCATCCATAAAGATGACGCGATCAGCTACATCTCTTGCGAAATTCATTTCATGAGTAACAATAACCATTGTCATTCCTTCTTCAGCAAGTTCTTTCATAACTTGCAACACTTCTCCAACGAGTTCAGGGTCTAAGGCTGAGGTAGGTTCATCAAATAGCATAATTTTAGGATTCATAGCAAGAGCTCGTGCAATCGCAACGCGTTGTTTTTGACCACCTGACAGTAGGTGAGGAGTTACATCCGCCTTATCTTGTAGGCCGACTTTTTGTAGGAGTTGATTACCAACATCCTTCGCGTCTGCTGTCTCCAATTTTTTTACGTGAATAGGTGCTTCTATGATGTTTTCTAGTGAGGTCATATGAGGAAAGAGGTTAAAATGCTGAAAAACCATACCGACATTTTCACGGACTTTGTTTAAGTTTGAATGCTTTGGATCAATTCGTTCACCTTGTAAATGAATTTCACCTTCATCGTACATTTCTAAAAAGTTCAGACAGCGAAGTAATGTACTTTTGCCGGAACCACTGGCACCGATTAAAACAACAACTTCTTTTTCTTTTACTTCTAAATCGATTCCTTTTAAAACATCAAGTGAACCAAATGATTTTACTAGATTTCGAACTTGAATCATACAAAACCCCCAGTCAAAAATATATTTACAAATGTTGCCCCTTATTTCTGTTATTAGTCATAAATTGTCAGAATCCTTTATTTTTTTGGCGAAATTTGATATTCAAGGAAATTATGATTTTTTAAATTTTTATATCTTTCTATAGTGAAAATATGGATAACAATATATAGGTATTACTTATATTGCTTAAAATAAGGGGGAAAGAAGAGATGGAAAAAGAAAGGAAAACATTTTCCTTTGGTTTACGTATACAGCTTATGCTATTTACGACAGTTTTAGCTTTCATTACATATTCAACAAGCATATTTTTTATTTACGTTATATATGATTATTTTCAAATTTATGTAAGTCTAACTGTTTATAATATTATCGTTATGTTATTAGGTATGGTCTGGAATTTTAGCATATGGAGCAGCAATTTTTTTAATTAAACCACTTCGGAAGTTGGAAGAAGCTGCAAGGAAAGCTACAGAATTAATTTTACAAGAAATGTCATCAAGTATTATGGAAGTAGCCGATGTTACGAAGCAAATTAGTAGTTGTATGAATGAACAAGTAAGTCACATTCAGCAAACAGGATCACAAACAAAGGCTGTAGCAGCAATTGCAGAGGAAACGTCAGCTGGTTCACAAGAAGTGGCGCGTGTGACGCTACGGTGGTAATCGATCAATTATTAAAAGATTTAGAGAAGCAAGCAGCCGATTTAAAACAAACGATTGAACGGTTTTCGATGTAAAAGAGAAGAACAGAATGCTGTTCTTCTTTTTTTTATTTAGCTAGATTTAATATCTACAGTTAAAAAGTATAAACTATGAACGTTTCCGCAACATTCCCTTTTGTCTCTTTCGGATGAAAATTATAGCGAGCTATAATATTAAAAGGGGTGTCTTTTATGAAAAAAGAAAAAAGACAACGATTAATTAAACAATTTGTAAAGGAATATGAAATAGATAAGCAAGAAAGATTAGTAGAATTGTTAGCAAAAAAAGATGTATTAGTAACACAAGCTACAGTTTCTCGAGATATTCGTGAGTTAAACTTAATGAAGGTACCTTCTCAAGAAGGATTAATGATATATAAATTTTTCTCAGAAGAGCATTTACAAACTGATATAAAGTTAAAGAAAAAATTACGAGAGGTTGTTGTAAAAATTGATTGTGTAGATCAATTAATGGTTATTAAAACATTACCCGGTAATGCACATGTTATTGGTGTTTTGTTTGATGAGTTAGATTGGAAAGAAAAAATAGGATGTATATGTGGAAATGATACATGCCTTATAATTTCTCAGTCGAAATCAGATAGGGAGATTTTAGAAGAAAGGTTAAATTTAATTATTTAGATGCAAAATCCTGTTTTTAATAAAAATTAAAAACAGGATTTTTGTTTAAATACGGAAGTTAAATATTCAACATATATGCGTAATATATGTATTTTTTTATTGAAAAAGCGGGATGAAGTGTTATAAAAATACAAATTTATATGATTTTAAAAAAATAACTTGTTTAATATTTCACAATGATAATGTGGATGCTTTCACAAAGATAAAAGCGTGTAGCATTTATTATGTACTTGTAAGACATCAAACATATTTAAAAGGAGGTACAACAAATGAAGCATCCGATACATGTTACTTCAGAGATTGGGGAATTACAAACGGTTTTATTAAAACGACCTGGTAAAGAAGTGGAAAACTTAACGCCAGATTATTTACAGCAATTATTATTTGACGATATTCCATACTTACCAATTATTCAAAAAGAGCATGATTATTTTGCACAAACATTACGCAATCGGGGTGTTGAAGTTCTTTATTTAGAAAAACTAGCTGCTGAGGCGTTAGTAGACAAAAAACTTCGAGAAGAATTTGTTGATCGTATTTTACAAGAAGGACAGGCTGACGTAAATGTTGCACATCAAACTTTAAAAGAATATTTACTTTCCTTTTCAAATGAAGAATTGATTCAAAAAATTATGGGTGGTGTACGGAAAAACGAAATTGAAACAAGTAAGAAAACACATTTATACGAGTTAATGGAAGATCACTATCCATTTTACTTAGACCCAATGCCTAATTTATATTTTACTCGTGATCCAGCAGCTGCCATGAGTGATGGCTTAACGATAAATAAGATGAGAGAACCGGCGCGTAGACGTGAATCATTATTCATGGAGTACATTATTAAATATCATCCAAGATTTGCAAATCACAATGTGCCAATTTGGCTAGATCGTGATTATAAGTTTCCAATTGAAGGTGGCGACGAGCTAATTTTAAATGAGGAAACAATTGCAATTGGAGTATCTGCCCGCACTTCAGCTAAAGCAATTGAACGTTTAGCTAAAAATCTCTTTAGTCGACAAAATAAAATTAAGAAAGTGTTAGCAATAGAAATTCCAAAATGCCGAGCATTTATGCATTTAGATACAGTATTTACAATGGTCGATTATGACAAATTTACAATTCATCCGGCCATTCAAGGACCGAAAGGAAATATGAATATTTATATTTTAGAAAAAGGCTCAGATGAAGAAACTCTTAAAATTACACATCGTACTTCTTTAATGGAAGCATTAAAAGAGGTATTAGGCTTAAGTGAATTAGTTCTTATCCCTTGTGGAGGAGGAGATGTAATTGCTTCTGCTCGTGAACAATGGAATGATGGCTCGAATACATTAGCGATTGCGCCGGGAGTAGTTGTTACATATGATCGCAACTATGTATCCAATGCTTTATTACGGGAACATGGTATAGAAGTTATTGAGGTGCTAAGTTCGGAATTATCTCGTGGTCGTGGAGGTCCACGTTGCATGAGTATGCCGATTGTTCGTAAAGATATTTAGTATAAATAACGGAGAAAGCAGGGATGAATTATGTTAATGACTAGACCTAATGTAAAAGGAAGAAGTTTTCTAGCTGAAAAAGATTTTACACAAGAAGAATTATTATATTTTCTAGATTTAGCAGCAGAATTAAAAGAGAAAAAGAAAAATGGTATCCCGCATCGTTATTTAGAAGGAAAAAATGTAGCGCTCTTATTTGAAAAAACTTCAACTCGTACACGATGTGCATTTACAGTAGCATGTACAGATTTAGGTGCAAACCCTGAATATTTAGGGAAAGGTGATATTCAGCTTGGGAAGAAAGAATCTGTAGAAGATACAGCAAAAGTGTTAGGACGCATGTTTGACGGAATTGAGTTTCGTGGATTTAATCATGAAACTGTAGAATCTTTAGCACAAAATTCTGGTGTGCCGGTTTGGAATGGATTAACAGATATGTGGCATCCAACACAAACACTTGCAGATTTATTAACAATTAGAGAACATGTAGGGAAATTAAAAAATGTGAAGCTCGTTTACGTTGGAGATGGACGAAATAATGTCGCTAATAGCTTACTAGTTGGTGGAGCGATCGTTGGAATGGATGTACGTATTTGTACACCGGAATCTTTATGGCCAGAACAGGAAGTAATTGATTTAGCAAAAAAATATAACGAACGGGTAATGGTAACAAGTAATGTTAAAGAAGCTGTTGAGGGTGCGGATGTAATCTATACAGATGTATGGGTATCTATGGGGGAAGAAGAAAAATTTGCTGAACGTGTCGAGTTATTGAAACCTTATCAAGTAAATATGCAAATGATTAAAGAAACAGGAAATGAAAATATGATTTTCTTACATTGTTTACCTGCATTCCATGATGTTGAAACGATGTATGGTGAGGAAGTTTATGAAAAGTATGGGTTGAAAGAAATGGAGGTAACTGACGAAGTATTCCGCAGTAAACATTCAAAAGTATTTGATCAGGCTGAAAATAGAATGCATACAATTAAAGCTGTTATGGCAGCTACTTTAGGAAACATGGAGTAGAGAAGAAAGGGGATTTTCCTTTCTTCTTTCCCCTCCTTTAGGCACTATCATTCACTATTGCGTTAGTATTGTTATTGCAATTAAAGAGAGGTGAGTGGAATGGGTGAAGATAAGAAATTAGGATTGTTTACTTTAACGGCTCTTGTAGTTGGTTCTATGATTGGCGGTGGAGCATTTAATTTAGCAAGTGATATGGCAAAAGGTGCTGGTGCTGGAGCCATTATTATTGGTTGGGTTATAACAGGAATTGGGATGATTGCGCTTGGATTATCTTTTCAAAATCTAACTGTAAAGCGGCCAGATTTAGATGGTGGTATTTTTAGTTATGCAAAAGCAGGATTTGGTAATTTTATGGGGTTTAATAGTGCGTGGGGATATTGGCTATCTGCCTGGCTTGGTAATGTAGCTTACGGCACATTATTGTTTTCTTCATTAGGTTATTTCTTCCCAATCTTTGAAGGCGGTCAAAATGTAGCATCCATTATTGGTGCAAGCGTATTATTATGGTGTGTTCACATGTTAATTTTACGTGGAGTTCAATCAGCAGCACTTGTGAATTTAGTAACTACAATCGCAAAATTAGTACCTGTATTTGTATTTATTGTTATAGGAATCTTCGCGTTTCATATTGATACGTTCCTAGATGGATTTTGGGGACAAACTGGTTCTTTTTCATGGGGAGCGGTTGGCAGCCAAGTTAAAAGTACAATGCTTGTAACTTTATGGGTGTTCATTGGGGTAGAAGGGGCTGTTGTTTTATCTAGTCGAGCAAAAAATAGAAGTGATGTAGGGAAAGCGACGGTTATTGGCTTAATTGGTACACTCATCATTTACATTTTAATTACATTACTGTCTCTTGGACTTATGCAACAAGCAGATATTGCTAATTTGAAAAGTCCAGCTATGGCTTATTTATTTGAAAGCGTTGTTGGAAAATGGGGTGCTATCTTTATTAATTTAGGTTTAGTCATATCTGTATTAGGTGCTTGGTTAGGATGGACTTTACTTGCTTCTGAAATTCCGTATTTAGCTGCTAAAGACGGAGTATTTCCAAAATGGTTTGCAAAAGAAAATAAAAATAAGGCTCCAATAAATTCATTATGGATAACAAATGGCTTAATTCAAATGTTCTTATTAACATTCGTCGTTTCCGATCAGGCGTATAACTTTGCATTCTCGTTAGCATCTTCAGCTATTTTAATCCCATATGCTTTTTCAGCATTTTATCAACTGAAGCATAGCTTAAAGTCTGAAGAAGCGGATCGAAATAAAAATATAATAATTGGTTTGATAGCAAGTATTTATGGCGTGTGGTTAGTTTATGCAGCTGGTTTAGATTATTTATTACTAACAATGACTTTATATGCACCAGGTATTTTTATTTTCTACAATGTTCAAAAGCAAAAGAGTTCGAAGCAAATATTTACTCGAGTGGAATTAGCATCGTCGGTAGCGATTGGTGCTTTAGCATTCTTTGCCATTTATGGATTGATTACAGGAAGTATTACTTTATAAAGCGCTGTGAAAATGAAATCAATTGGAGGGTTGAAATATGGCACGAAGAAAAATTGTAGTTGCACTAGGGGGAAATGCGATACAGTCTGGAAAAGCTACTGCGGGAGCACAGCAAGAAGCGTTAGAAAAAACAGCGGAACAACTTGTGGAAATAATGGAAAATGATGTAGATATAGTAATTGCACACGGAAATGGCCCACAAGTGGGGAATATTTTATTACAGCAAAAAGCTGCAGAAACGGAAAAGACACCTGCAATGCCATTAGATACTTGTGGTGCAATGAGTCAAGGGATGATTGGATATTGGATGGAAAATGCGATTGAAAAGGCATTGAAAAAACGGAATATAAAAAAAGACGTAGCAACGGTTATAACACGCGTTGTCGTGGATGAAAAAGATGAGGCATTTAAAAATCCAACTAAACCAATTGGTCCTTTTTATACAGAAGAAGAAGCCAGAAGATTAATGGAAGAAACAAAAGCAGTGTTTAAAGAGGATGCTGGCAGAGGGTGGAGACGTGTTGTTCCATCACCGAAGCCTGTAAGTATTCATGAGCATAAGGTGATTAATTCTTTGGTCGAGGATGGAAATATAGTAATAGCTGTTGGCGGTGGTGGAATTCCAGTGATTGATTCCGAAGAAGGGCTAAAAGGAACTGAAGCGGTTATCGATAAAGATTTCGCTGCGCAGAAACTAGCTGAATTAGTAGATGCCGATACGCTAGTAATTTTAACTGCAGTTGATCATGTGTATGTAAATTATAATCAACTGAATCAAAAGAAATTAGAGCATGTCACAGTGAATCAATTAGAAGAATACATGGAAGAACAACAATTTGCTGCGGGAAGTATGCTTCCAAAAATTGAAGCTGCTATTAATTTTGTTAATACAAATCCAAAAAGAAAAACAATTATTACGTCTTTAGAAAAAGTATATGAAGCACTAGAAGAAAAAGCTGGTACTATTATTTCTAAACAGGATGTATGCATGTATGTTTAAATAATTATGTACTCTACTTATTGGTAAAAAAAGAATGAAGTTAGTAACTTCATTCTTTTTATTTATTAATATTTTTTGTACTCATTGTTCATAAAGTTTTCATGATGAAATCTGAATATATAAGTTAATTATGATAAAATTTAATTTGAATACGCTTTCTTGATTTTTCGCTCCAACATACAGCAAGAGAGAGGGAATTTTATGAATAGACGGAACGTAGTTAAAGATTTAAAGCAGTTTGAATTATTTGCTCATTTAACAGAAAAGAAATTGAAAGGTTTGACGGAGTTTGTCTATTGGCGAACTTATAAAAAGGGTCAATTTTTATTTTTAGAAGGGGATTCAAGAGAAAGAATTTACTTCATGTTAGATGGATTTGTAAAGTTAGAGCGGGTAAATCAAAGTGGGAATTTATTATATGAGGACTATGTAAAGCGGTATTCTATTTTTCCTTATGGTGGTATGTTTACAGACAGAGGATATAACTATACGGCAGAAGCGATGACAGATGTAGAAGTATACTATATTCCGACAGTAATTTTCGAAGATATGGTGAAATCTAGTAGGACGCAATTAATGTACGTTGTTCAGCAATTATCATCGATATTAAAACTAAACGAAAATCGAGTGCAAAATATTACAATTCCTAATGCACAAGATCGAGTCATTCAAACATTAAATTATTTAATGCAGGATTTAGGAGAACAGAGTGGCGAAACGATTGTAATTTCCTGCCCACTTACAACAATTGAAATATCGAAAATATCTGGTACGTCTCGAGAGACGGTTAGTGGCGTATTAAAACAATTAAAAAATGATAGTATTGTTACAATTCTGGATAAAAAAATTACAATACATAATCCAACATATTTTGAGGAAATCTCTATGTGAAAATTGCATATTGATTTTCTAATTCATACTGTATATTAGTAAAGTTCTTTATATATTTATAAGGAGCTTTTTTACGTTATCCTCTATAAAAAGATTGTATAGTATGGTAATAATAGCTAAAATCGATAATAAAAAAGCAAAGGGAAGGGGAGAAATAATGGTCCGAATTGAGTATGATCGATTAGTAGCTATTTGTTACAGTATAGGGGTTTTGTTATTATTAAAAATTCCAAACGATAATGAATTAATTGGGGAAAAACTATTCAATTTCTATAAGGTTCCGGTACATACATATATTTATATGGATTATAAAGTCTCAAATATATTGATTGTTTCTTTCGTACTACATGTAATTGCATTTATATTATTCGTAAAATGGATAGGAAAACAGGAATCTAGTACATTTAGAACAATGAATAAGGTAAAAGTAGTAGGCATTAGTATTTTGATTTTAATGATGCCGTTTATTTTAAATAACATCCTCCAGACATTGAATAAAACATGGTATTATGCAGGGAAAACAGGGGTAGAAGCAATAGAATATAAAAAAGAAGATAGCCAGTGTAGAATGGAGAAAAATGGAGAGGATATCGAACAAAAGTGCATTGTTACTTTAAAAAATTATCGTAATCATTCACAAGCATTAAAAGTTGTTTTATATGATAATGCAAACGAGAATTCAAAAAGTTATCAAGTACCGAAACCAGTCTATTTACAAAAACATGAGACAAAACAATTCGAATTTCAAATTCCTGTTGTTTATAATAGCGATATTGAAAAAAATAAAGTACCAAATATTAAATTACATTCATTGCATGAAAATGATAGGAAATACAATTAATCCGTAATTGAAAGTTTATGAGTAGGAGTAATAATTTGAATCGATATAGAACATTAACTTGAATCATCCAACATGCTATAAGGCAGCGAACATGTTGGATGATTTTTTATTTTATTCCTCCTTTTTTACGTATGAAAAGGGGGAATACTTTGTTGAAAGTGAAAAACGTTGCAAGGGTCATATGCAGTCTTCACTTTACGTAGTCTTTGAAAATTAGAGCCATAATAACTAGTTTGCCAATTTTTTATGTCGATATCGGGCCAATTGACATAGTCGCCTAGTGTATAAGGATCTAAACTTTCTCGTAAGTCTTTAACCCAGCGTATATTTCGATTTTCTTCATCGTCGCATTTCCAAGAGGTAATATATTCTTGAACAATAATTGCCTTGCGATGGAAATAAGCGGTTTCATTAGGGGAAATATTTTCTACAGCACCTACGAGTGATTGGTGCCAAATGCTTGCCTCTTTATTTGGTGCATGAGAAAGAAAATATTTCATGATTTGAATGCCTTTAAGGGGAATAGGTTTATATACATAGGAACCAGAACGCTTGAATTTTTCAGGAATATTACCACTGTTAAAGAATTGGACGGCCTTTATATAAGGAACTTCATCTATAAAGAGAGAAGGATTACCAGTTTCAAGAAGAGGGGATAATAGGGGATAGAGTTCAGAAGGAGAGCCAACAAATTCACCTTTTACCTCAATTTTATTTCTTTGTTTGGAGAATAATTCGATAGATGAAGTGAGACGTTCATCTATATAAGGGGCCCAGTTTTGCCAAGCTTGAAATGCAGAAATAAAGTCTTTCCACTCCCATGTAAGTGAGAAAATGGATACGTTTTTTATAGGGTGGACTCGAAAGGTTAAGGAAGTAACAATGCCGAAATTTCCACCGCCACCGCCGCGGCATGCCCAAAACAAGTTAGGGTTTTCTTGTTCGTTTGCGCGAATGATTTTTGCGCCCAATTTACCGCATGCTTGTACCATTTCAACTTCTACTAATTGGTCACATGTTAATCCGAATAAGCGTGAAAGCATACCGATGCCACCGCCAAGCGTTAACCCAACAACCCCAACACTTGCACTTGTGCCAGCTGGTATTGTAACACCATATTTCCAAAGCTCTTTATAAACAGTACCAAGATTTGCACCAGCTTCAATTGTTGCTGTTAACTTCTCTGTATTAACAGTAATTCGATGCATTTCACTCACATCAATAATAAGTCCGCCATTTAAAAGAGAGAAATTTTCATAACTATGCCGCCCACTTCTTAAGCGAAAAGGTATATGACGTTCGCGTGCCCATTTTAAGGCGTTACACACATCATTTTTATTTTGACAAAAAACAATAATACAAGGGAGTTTTGGAATACTTAAATTTAAATTTATTCGGGCCACGTCATAGTCAGGATCTGAAGGTACGACGACACGACCGGTTAATTTTGTATGTTTCAATTTATAGCTCCTTCCTAAAATAATTCAGGCTTTTTATTAATATATGAAAAAGGTCTGTAATACGCGTGGACAAGGAGAGGAGAAGAATGAGATTTGCCTTGGCGAGAAATAAATAAAGCATAAGAAGAAGGAATCTACATAGAGTTCAATGAAAACAGTTGCAAACTATTCATATTTTGTTATGATAGTGTTACGAAAACGTTTGCATAAAATTCCGATGGGATGCAAAAGGAGAGAATTAGTATGAATAAGACATGGTGGAAAGAAGCTGTCGCTTATCAAATTTATCCACGAAGCTTTATGGATTCAAATGGTGATGGTATTGGAGATTTACAAGGTATTATTGCAAAGCTGGATTATTTAAAAGATTTAGGTATAGATGTAATTTGGATTTGTCCAATGTATAAGTCACCTAATGATGATAATGGCTATGACATTAGTGATTATCAAGATATTATGGATGAGTTTGGTACGATGGAAGACTTTGATGCTTTACTAGATGAAGTTCATAAGCGTGATATGAAGCTTATTATTGATTTAGTTATTAATCATACGAGTGATGAACATCCGTGGTTTATTGAATCTCGTTCATCTAAAGACAATCCGAAGCGTGATTGGTACATTTGGCATGATGGTAAAGACGGCGTAGAACCAAACAACTGGGAAAGTATTTTTAATGGTTCGGCATGGGAATATGATGAAGTAACAGAACAATATTATTTACATTTATTCTCACGTAAACAACCAGATTTAAACTGGGAGAATAAAGAAGTTCGTGAAGTGTTATACGATACAGTTAATTGGTGGCTTGATAAAGGGATTGATGGTTTCCGTGTTGATGCAATTAGCCATATTAAAAAAGAAGATGGCTTCAAGGATATGCCAAATCCAAAAGAATTGAAATATGTACCATCTTTTGATAAACATATGAATGTGGACGGTATTCAACCTTTATTAGAAGAGTTAAAAGAAAATACATTTTCTAAGTACGATATTATGACTGTTGGAGAAGCGAATGGTGTCAAGATTGAAGATGCTGAGCTTTGGGTTGGAGAAGAGCAAGGTAAATTCAATATGGTATTCCAGTTTGAACATTTAAGCTTATGGGATGCAGAAAAGAAGAAAGACCTTGATGTTGTAGGATTGAAAAAGGTATTAACGAAATGGCAAAAAGGATTAGAAAATAAGGGATGGAATGCTTTATATATCGAGAATCACGATAAGCCACGTATCGTTTCAACGTGGGGAGATGATAAACAATATTGGCGTGAAAGTGCAACAGCTCTAGGAGCGATGTATTTCTTTATGCACGGTACACCGTTTATTTATCAAGGACAAGAAATTGGTATGACAAATGTTCAGTTACCAAATATTGAAGATTACGATGATGTAGCAATTAAAAATTTATATCGAGAGAAAATTGCAGAGGGCGTATCACATCAAGATATGATGGAAATTATATGGGCTTCTTGCCGTGATAATTCACGTACACCTATGCAGTGGAACGATGAGATGAATGCTGGTTTCACAACAAGTGCACCTTGGTTTGGCATGAATCCAAATTACAAAGAAATTAATGTTGAAAAGCAAAAAAATGACGAAAAGTCTATTTTCAATTTCTATAAGAAAATGATTGCCTTGAAAAAAGAGCATGATGTATTGAATTATGGTACGTACGATTTACTTTTAGAGGACGATCCACAAATTTATGCGTATACACGTACATTACAGGATGAAAAAGTCATTGTAATTAGTAATATCTCAAAAGAGGAAGCTGTGTATAATGAGCCTTTATTCGCACTAGAACGCAAACGTTTGCTTTTAAATAACTATGAAGTTGCAGAACATGAACAAGTAACTACAATCACGTTAAAACCTTATGAAACAAGGGTTTATCGCATTTTATAATAAAAAAGGATGCTCTTTGAGCATCTTTTTTTATGAAAAAAAATAAATTTCTATTGCAATGTGAAAACGCTTTTATTAAAATAGATTTATGAAAACGGTTGCGCAATAAAAAATAGGGATATAAGGAATCGTTTTCATAAGAGAGACAGAAATTATAATTTAAATCATTATGTTGTTATAAATAAAGGGGAGGAAGAACAGATGAAAATTACGTCTTTTGATTTTTGGCAAAAGTTCGGGAAGGCATTATTAGTTGTTGTAGCTGTAATGCCAGCAGCGGGCTTAATGATTTCCATCGGGAAGTTAATTGGGATGTCTGCTGGGGATATTAACGCAGTTCATACAATTGCTCGCGTAATGGAAGACATCGGTTGGGCAATTATTACAAATTTACACATTTTATTCGCAGTAGCAATTGGGGGATCTTGGGCGAAGGATCGCGCAGGTGGTGCATTTGCAGCACTATTAGCATTCGTCTTAACAAATAGAATTACAGGAGCTATATTTGGCGTAAACGCTCAAATGTTAGCGGATTCAAAAGCAACAGTTTCTTCATTATTAGCAGGAGATTTAGTTGTAAAAGATTACTTTACTTCTGTACTTGGTGCACCAGCATTAAACATGGGAGTTTTCGTAGGGATTATCACAGGTTTCCTAGGAGCTACTTTATATAACAAGTATTATAACTATAATAAACTGCCACAGGCATTAGCATTCTTTAATGGAAAACGATTCGTACCATTCGTTGTAATTGTTTGGTCTACAGTCACTGCGATTGTATTATCACTTTTATGGCCGTTTATCCAAAGTGGATTAAATGAATTTGGTCGTTGGATTGCAGCATCTAAAGATAGTGCGCCAGTTGTTGCGCCATTTGTATATGGAACTTTAGAACGTTTATTATTACCATTTGGATTACATCATATGTTAACGATTCCGATGAACTACACAGAGCTAGGCGGAACATACACGATGTTAACTGGCTCAAAAGCTGGACAAATCGTAGCGGGACAAGATCCATTATGGCTTGCATGGATTACAGATTTAAATAACTTATTAGCAAATGGAGATACGAAAGCATATAACGATTTATTAAATAACGTTGTGCCAGCTCGTTTCAAAGCAGGACAAGTTATCGGCTCAACAGCAGCACTAATGGGGATCGCGTTTGCGATGTTCCGTAATGTTGATAAAGAAAAACGTGCAAAATATAAACCAATGTTCTTATCAGCAGCATTAGCAGTATTCTTAACAGGTGTAACAGAGCCAATCGAATTCATGTTCATGTTTATTGCTCCAGTATTATATGTTGTATATGCAATTACAACAGGGCTTGCATTCGCATTAGCAGATTTAATTGATTTACGTGTTCACGCATTCGGATTTATTGAGTTAATTACACGTACACCAATGATGGTTAACGCAGGTCTAACAAGAGATTTAATCAATTTCGTTATCGTTTCATTAGTGTTCTTCGGTCTTAACTTTACATTATTCAACTTCTTAATTAAAAAGTTCAATTTACCAACACCAGGTCGTGCGGGTAACTATATTGATAATGAAGATGAGTCATCAGAAGGAACAGGAAACGTACAAGATGGTTCATTAGCAACAAAAGTTATCGATTTATTAGGTGGAAAAGAAAATATTGCTGACGTAGATGCTTGTATGACACGTTTACGTGTAACAGTAAAAGATTTAGATGTTGTTGCACCAGAAGCACAATGGAAACAAAATGGTGCTTTAGGACTTATCGTAAAAGATAAAGGTGTACAAGCAGTATATGGCCCGAAAGCTGACGTATTAAAGTCAGACATTCAAGATATGTTAGGTGCGTAATAATATGAAATTGCTAACTTTAAATTGTCACTCTTGGCAAGAAGAGAATCAAATTGAAAAAATAAAGTATCTTGCTAAAGTAATTCAAGAAGAAGATTATGATGTGATCGCATTGCAAGAAGTAAGTCAGTCTATACAAGCTGAAAATGTATGCGGTAACAAGAAAAAAGATAATTTTGGACTTTTACTGCTAGAAGAGTTAAGAGCATTAAATGTAAAAGAATACAATATTATTTGGGATTTCTCTCATATTGGATATGATGTGTACGAGGAAGGATTAGCAATTATAACAAAGCACAACATTGTAAAGGAAGATACGTTCTTTATCTCAGAAAATAAGGATACAACGTATTGGAAAACACGCAAAATTGTAAGTGCAACAATTGCTTATAATGATAAGAATATAACGTTTTATTCTTGCCATCTTGGCTGGTGGAATGATGAAGAAGAATCATTCAAAGACCAAGTTGATCGTTTAATGGAGCGTGTAAATAGCAATGAACTTTCCTTCTTAATGGGTGATTTTAATAACAATGCTCGTTTGGAAGGAGAGGGTTATGAGTATATGATGCAAAAAGGTTTATATGACACATATGAACTAGCGATAGAGAAGGATGAAGGAACAACTGTCCAAGGTGAGATTGCTGGTTGGGATGAAAATAAACATAATTTGCGAATCGATTTAATATTGTGTAACCAAAGTAAAACAGTTTATTCTTCAAAAGTTATTTTTAATGGCACAAACCGAAATGTAATTTCAGATCATTTCGGTGTAGAGATGCAATTAGACATATAATAGAAGAAATCCTCACAGATTATAAAAAGCTGTGAGGATTTTTTAATGAATACAAGTATTTCCAAGAGAAAATACTTGTATTTTTTATGACATTTCCTATATATTTGTTATTACTGAATGTAAAACCAATTTGGTCATTTTGTATTCATGTTTTCACTTACTTCGTTATATAATGAAGTAAGTGAAATATTTAATAGGGAAAATAATGCATTTTCGTTTAATCCACGATGTAGAAAGTGATATAATTGCAAAATGTATGTATCATTTTCTAAAGAAGGAAAAATATATAATTAGGTGATAACTTTTATGAAACAAATTTGGCGTATTTATAAGACAGATTTACGGAATGTAGCCAAACATTGGGCTGCAATTGTTATTGTTTTAGGGTTAATGATTTTACCATCGTTATATGCATGGTTTAACATCAAAGCTTCTTGGGATCCTTACGGAAATACGAAAGGAATCCAGATTGCAGTTTCTAACCAAGATGTTGGATCAAATTTAAGAGGGAAAGATATTAATATCGGGAAAGAAATTGTAGATTCACTTAAGAAGGACAAAAATTTCGGGTGGAAGTTTGTTGATGAAAAGCAAGCAATTTATGGAGTAGAGCGTGGAGATTATTCCGCAAGTATTACTATTCCAAAAGATTTTTCTGAAAAGATTGCAACAGTCTTGAATGAAAATCCACAGAAGCCGGAAATTGATTACTATGTAAATGAAAAGGTGAATGCCATTGCACCGAAGATTACAGCTAAAGGTGCATCGGGTCTTACAGAAGAGGTTAGTAAAAACTTTGTTAAAACAGCAAACGGTGAGATTTTTAAAATCTTCAATGACCTTGGAATCGATTTAGAAACAAACTTACCGAGTATCGAGAAAGTAAAAGATCTTGTATTTAAGTTAGAAGCGCAGTTCCCAGAAATGAATACACTTATGGATAAGGCGTTAGATGATGCAACTCGAGCAGAAGATGTTGTGAAAGTAGCGCAAAAAGAGCTGCCAGTTGTAGAAAGTGTTATGAATGATGGTCAAGAAGCGTTAGGGAATTTAGATAAGTTCTTTGCAAACAACGATCAAACATTGCAAAATGCTCCTGGGACAATGAGAAATAATTTAACTGTAGCAAAAGATGTAATGGATAAAGCAAATGCTGTTACGAACTTTTTAATGAACCCAGGGGTAGACCTTTCTGGTATGAAGGGATTACCTGAGTTTCCAGCGCGTCCGGATCTTTCAAAGTTGAATGATGAAGGTTATAAAAATATTGCAAGAAATCTTAATCAAACAGTGAATAATGTTTTAAACTCGGCGCGTGCAGGAACATCATACGGGAAAAGTGTTGTAAACGGATTACAAAATGGCCAGTTTGATCCGGAAAAGGCAAAGCAAGATCTTAATGCGGTTTCTGAGAATCTTCAAGGTCGTACAGATAGTGTTGCGTACCTTATCAATGTATTTACTGAACTTCAAAAATCGGCTACGACTGATTTTGGTCAAAGCTTTTTCCAAGGGCGAGTGGATCGCTTAACTAAGCTGAAAAGCGGTATGGAAAATGCAAATAACGGTATTAAAGATATTGTAAATGTTATTGGCACAGGACAAGAAGTAAAGAAAGATGTAACAGATGCAGCAAATCAAAAATTAGATGCAGCAAATGGATTAATTGATCAAGCTGAAAAAGATTATAATGAAACATTTGTAGCAGATTATAAAAAAGCAGTTAGCACAGTTGATCAAGCGAAAGCTGATGCAAATGAAGCATACGACACTGTGAAAAATGAATATGATAAGGCAAAAAATACTTTTGAAGGTGTTATAGCAGACGTAAATAATAGAGGTGTTAATGGATTAGATAGCACAAAAGTAGCTTTAAACGATTTAAATGGTCAATTACAAGCTACTAAGAATCTAATTGGTGATGCGATTCCGGTTCTAGAAAGCACAAATAAGGTATTAGCAGATGTAAATAGTGACAAAAACCTTAATAATGGAATTGCAAAATTGAATAAAGCACAAAATACTGTTCAAAAAGGTATAGATGCAACGAATAAGGCAACTACACTAATTAACAATGGACAGAAGCCTACAAAAGAGGTTGTAGAAAGTATTAATGAAGCAACTAAAAATGCTTCAGCTCAATTAGGAGATTTCTTAGCAACATATGATTCAGAAATCGTTCCAAACTTTAACACAGCAATTGAGCGTACGAAACGTATGTCTAAAAACACAACTCAAATTTTAAGCGAAGCAGACAAAAAGCTTCCAGATGTTAAAAAATTACTAGAAGATTCATCAAAAGGCTTAGTAGACGGTAGAAAGAAATTAGCAGACATTAAAGCTGAAATGCCGGAGACTGAGAAAAAGATTAAAGAATTAGCAGATAAAATTCGTGATTTTGAATCTGAAGAGGATATAAAAGACATCATACGCTTATTAAAGAATGATGTTGAAAAGCAAAGTGACTACTTTGCAAATCCAGTAAATTTAAAAGAGAATAAATTATTTGCAATGCCGAACTACGGTTCAGCAATGTCACCATTCTATACAGTGCTTGCATTATGGGTAGGCGCATTATTAATGGTTTCGTTATTAACGGTAGAAGTACACGAAGAGGGCGCGAATTATAAGAGCCATGAAGTTTACTTCGGACGTTTATTAACATTCTTAACGATAGGTCTTTCACAAGCGTTTATCGTATCAATGGGAGATATATTCTTACTCGGTACGTACGTAGTCGATAAGTTCTGGTTTGTGTTATTTAGTTTATTTATCGGTGGAGTCTTTGTTTGTATCGTATACTCACTCGTTTCTATTTTTGGAAACGTTGGGAAATCGATGGCGATTATTTTACTTGTACTACAAGTAGCAGGATCGGGTGGTACGTTCCCAATTCAAATGACACCACCATTCTTCCAAGCGATTTATCCGTTCTTACCATTCACATATGCAATTAGTGCAATTCGTGAAACAGTTGGCGGAATGCTTTGGGATATAGTAATAAGAGATTTACTTGTGTTAAGTGTTTTCGTAGTAGTTATGATTATTGCTGCGTTATTACTGAAAACACCAATTAACAAATCGAGTGAAAAGTTTGTTGAGAACGCAAAAGGAAGTAAAATTATTCATTAAAAATAAAAGGTTCCTACCGATAGTGGTAGGAACCTTTTTGTTTAATCAAATTTTAATTTCTTTAATGCTTCTGCGAATGGATTGTTTAATGGTTCTTCTTCTTTGTTCTGTTGTTTCATATATTTTTGAACGTCGCGCTTATCAGCTTTGCTGCCGGATTCTTTTTTACGTCTCTCTTGGAATGTAGAAAGTTTCTCACGATAGCCACATTTACATGCGAAAATTTGGCCCGCTCCTTCACCACGTAGTTCTAGTTTCTTCTTACATTGCGGACAACGAGCGTTTGTTGTACGAGATACATTTTTACGATGACCACACTCACGGTCTTGGCAAACGAGCATTTTACCTTTTTTGCCGTTTACTTCTAACATCGGTTTACCGCAGTCTGGACAAGACTTCGTTGAAATGTTGTCATGTTTATATTTTTTATCACTCGATTTAATTTCAGCAACAATTTCTTTCGTATAGTTCTTCATTTCTGAAATGAATACTTCTTTCTTTAATTTTCCTTTAGCGATAGCTTCTAACTTTTGCTCCCATTCACCAGTTAGTGTAGGAGATTTCAGTTCTTCTGGCACTAAATCAAGTAACTGACGGCCTTTTGAAGTAATATGAATATCTTTACCACGTTTTTCAAGTAAGAACGAATTGAATAACTTGTCGATAATATCAGCACGCGTTGCTACAGTACCTAATCCACCAGTTGACTTTAACGTGTCAGCAAGTTGTTTGTTTTGCGTATCCATGTATTTTGTTGGGTTTTCCATCGCTGAAAGTAATGTTGCTTCATTAAAGCGTGCAGGTGCTTTCGTTTGACCTGATGTTTGGACAATTAGTTTTATGTTTAATGTATCGCCTTTTTCGATTCGAGGTAAGATTTGTTCTCTTACATCATCGATTGCATCATCATCTTCAAATCGATTTTCATAAACCTCTTTCCAACCAGCATGTAAAATCGTTTTTCCGCGTGCGATGAACGTTTCGTCACCAATTTTCGTGCGCAATGTTAGTTGTTCATATTCAAAGACCGGGAATAAAACAGCTAAGAAACGTTTTACAACTAAGTCATAAATTTTACGTTCTTTATCTGTGAAAGCTGAGAAGTTTACATAGCTCTCTGTTGGAATAATTGCGTGATGATCACTTACTTTACTATCATCAACAAATGATTTATTAGATTTTACAGGTTTCTGCAATACTTTATGTGCTAAAGGACGGTATTCTCCAACTCCACAAGCCTTCAGACGCTCTGGAAGTGTTCCGACAATATCAGATGAAATATAGCGTGAATCTGTACGAGGGTACGTTAAAACTTTATGCTGTTCATATAATTTTTGCATAATGTTTAATGTTTCTTTCGCAGAGTAACCAAATATTTTATTCGCATCACGTTGTAGCTCAGTTAAATCGTAAAGACCAGGAGCGAACGATTTCTTTTGTTTTTTATCAATGTCTACAACAGTAGCGTTTTGTTTACTAATTTTGTTCACGATTGCATCAATTTTTTCTTTATTAAAGCTACGGCTATTTCCTTTTGTATCTTGCCAAGTTAGCTTTAATCTCTCAGCTGTTTGAGCTTCGATACCATAGAAAGTTTGAGCTTTGAAATGTTTGATTTCATCTTCACGGCTTGCAATCATGGCTACAGTAGGTGTTTGAACACGACCACAATTTAGTTGGGCATTAAAGCGAGTAGTTAATGCTCGAGTCGCATTAAGCCCGATATACCAGTCAGCCTCTGAACGTGCGACAGCCGAAGCATATAGATTTTCATATGCTTTTCCTGGTTTTAAATTTGCGAAGCCATCTTTAATTGCTTTATCGGTAACAGATGAAATCCATAGACGTTTAATCGGTTTCTGCATTTTAACTTTATCGATAATCCAGCGTGCGACCAACTCTCCCTCACGACCGGCGTCAGTAGCTATAATGATTTCATTTACATCTTTTCTAATAAGCTGACTTTTCACAGCGTTAAACTGTTTCCCTGTTTGTTTAATAACTGTTAGTTTTAAACGCTCCGGTAGCATTGGTAAATCTTCTAAATTCCACTGTTTGTATTTTACATCATAGCTTTCTGGATCAGCTAATGTAACGAGATGACCTAAAGCCCAAGTAACAATATATTTACTACCTTCAAGATAGCCGTTCCCTTTTTTATCACATTTCAGTACACGTGCGATATCACGTGCAACAGAAGGTTTTTCAGCAATTACAATACTTTTTGCCATATTTAAAAACATCCTTTCAAATTTCCATACGTTAAATATAGCATACATCTTTGTTCTATTCAGTCTCGCGGAAGGTTTGAGTTATTTGTGATGAAATATACCGGGGAGAGTTTTACTTATGTAAATAAAAGATTTATATAAATATCAGATTTTAAAGGGTATCCATTGACATTGTAAATGAATTTTATTTTTATTATATAAAGGCGAAAAATGGTTGAACCAGGAGAGTTAAGATCTCTATCATTCTTAAAAGGAAAGAACTTGTTATTTTATTAGAATAAGAGTAGACTTTGAAGTAGATGAATAAGTAACACATGGGAGTTTGTGGATGCAAACTGAGAGTATGACTAATCCGTCATTGACCATTTGAACCTGTTGGATAATGCCAGCGTAGGGAGAGTGTAAAAGCACATGTTCAGGCACTTTGCGTACGCGCAAAGTGCCTTTTTGTGTATCTCCCATCATTATAGTTAGGGGATGAGAAGGATGAATATGAAAGAAATTAGTAAAGTAGTGGATTTGGTGAGAGAGTCTAATCCGCTCGTTCATAATATTACAAATGTTGTTGTAACAAATTTTACAGCTAACGGTTTGTTAGCGTTAGGGGCATCGCCTGTAATGGCGTATGCAAAAGAAGAAGTAGCGGAAATGGCTAGCATTGCTGGAGCGTTAGTATTAAATATGGGGACACTTCGTCCTGAAGAAGTAGAAGCAATGTTGCTTGCTGGTAAATCAGCAAACACGAATGATGTACCAGTATTATTTGATCCAGTTGGTGCAGGCGCAACTTCTTATCGGACAGAAGTTGCGAGACATATTCCGGCTGAAATCGATTTAGCGATTATCCGCGGAAATGCAGCTGAAATAGCGAACGTTATTAATGAAAGATGGGAAATTAAAGGGGTAGACGCCGGTGCTGGAAATGGCAATGTAGTAAGTATTGCAAGGCAGGCAGCAGACGAATTGAATACAGTTGCGGTGATTACTGGAAAAGAAGACGTTGTTACAGACGGAGAGCGAACTATTCTTATTCGAAATGGTCATCCCATTTTAACGAAAGTTACGGGAACTGGTTGTTTACTAACTTCTGTAATAGGAGCATTTGTAGCAGTAGAAAAGGATTATGTAAATGCAGCAGTAGCGGCATTAACTTTTTATGGTGTAGCTGCGGAACTGGCAGCTGCTAAGACAGTGGAAAAGGGACCTGGTAGTTTCCAAATTGAATTTTTAAATCAGTTAGCGAATACAACTTCAGATGATATTGAGAAGTATGGGAAGATTGAGGTTATACAGTAAGGAGGGGAACTAGATGTCGCGTATTACAATGGATAAAATGTCTAGGTTATTACCAGTATATTTTATTATGGGAAGTAACAATTGTACGAAGGAGCCAATACAAGTATTGAGAGATGCACTTGAAGGCGGTATAACAATTTTTCAATTTCGTGAAAAGGGGGAAGGCGCTTTAACGGGAGAGAAACGTATTTGTTTCGCAAAAGAACTACAAGAAATTTGTAAGGAGTATGGTGTACCATTCATCGTAAATGATGATGTGGAACTAGCTCTTGAGTTAGATGCAGATGGCGTGCATGTTGGACAAGATGATGAAGGAATTACTTCTGTTCGTGAAAAAATGGGAGATAAAATTGTTGGTGTATCTACCCATACAATTGAAGAAGCATGCTGGGCAATTGAAAACGGAGCTGATTATTTAGGTGTTGGCCCTATTTTCCCAACGAGTACGAAAAAAGATACGAAAGCAGTTCAAGGAACGAAAGGTTTAACCCACTTTAGAGAACAAGGAATTATGATACCGATTGTTGGTATCGGTGGGATTACGATTGAAAATACCGCTTCGGTTATAGAAGCCGGTGCGGATGGTGTCTCTGTTATTTCTGCGATTAGTTTAGCGGAATCTGCGTATGAGAGTACGAAGAAGCTAGTAGAGGAAGTAAGTAAGAGTTTGTAGAAAAATGCTATGTAGTATTAAAACGCTACATAGCTTTTTGTTTGTTTTTGATATTAAAAATTAGAAATAGGGAGGAGATTGTTTGAAACGGAATAGGTTTGTAGAGTTGCAAAATGAGTTGTTTCGTTTATTTGAAAAAGGGGAATTTGATGCCGTTTATAGATGCATAGATGAAACGAAAAGGGAGTTTCCTGAAAGAATGGATAAAACGAGTTTTTGGCAAGCTTGTGCATATTCAGTGGAAGGTAAGCATGAAGAGGCAATTGCTATTCTTAATGAAGCCATACAAAGGGGAATTTGGTGGAACCCATATACACTCATGCATGATGAAGATTTAAAAGGATTACAGGATAAAATAGATTTTAAGCCAATAGTCAAAAAGTGCGAAGAGATTTTGAAGGGGCATCAGATGATGAGTCAGTCAAAATTATTTACTTATGGAAATGAAAAAGCGCAGGCAGGTATATTTTCTTTACATTGGAGAGGATCAAACATAAATGATTTTGCACCATATTGGTGTGAAGAAGAAATACTACGTGAGTATATGTTAGGTTTTTCTCAATCCTCACAAATATATGGAATGAATTCTTATAGCTGGGATAATCATGAGATAGCTATAAAAGATGTTATGAAAAGTTTTAATGATTTTACAAATAAATATAACTTGGAAGATATCATCATCGCGGGAGCTTCTCAAGGGGGGAATATAGCAATAGAGTTAGCGTTAAAGAATATGTTAGCGACTCAAAAGTTTATTGCGGTTATACCTGCTATTCGAGATGTAGAGGCAATTGAAAGTATCGTTATATCGAATGATATAACGAATGTGAAAGGATATATTGTCACGGGAGATAAAGATCAATTTTATGAAAACACACTTCAAGTAATGTCTATGTTCGAGAAATATAATGTGAACTGTAAATTAATTGTGAGAAAAGGATTAGGTCATCTTTTCCCAGAGGACTTTACACAAATAGTAAAGAACATAATGGAAGAATGGACGGTTAAAAATATTTAAACAAACGTTTGATTAAAAAAGCACAAACCCTTTAAAATTGTAGGTTTGTGCTTTTATTTAAAACATAATTGAAATTAAGAGCATTCCAATTCCAATAGAAGTGAATGTTGCAATTAGGCCCGGAATCATAAAGCTATGATTTAATACATATTTACCGATGCCTGTTGTACCAGTGCGGTCAAAGTTAATTGCAGCAACGATTGTCCCGTAGTTTGGAATGAAGAAGTATCCATTTACTGCAGGGAACATTGCAATTAGTAAAGCTGGTGGAATACCAAGTGATAGTCCAAGTGGCATTAAAGCACGAACTGTTGCTGCTTGGCTATACAGTAAAATAGATAGAATGAATAATGCGATAGCAAATAGCCATGGTGCACTAGTCACTAAGTGCTGAATTGATCCTTGAATCATATTTAAGTTTCCGTTAAAGAAAGTATCTCCCATCCAAGCGATACCGAAAATAGCAACAACTGCTGTTGCCCCCGCTTTAAAGACGTTACCAGACACAATGCTTTCTACATTTGGTTTACAGAAAATAATAATAAGAGCTGCAATAGTTAACATAACCATTTCAATTGTGTTTGGCATGGAAAGACGAGCTAACTTCCCGTCAACCATCCATCCCGGACGAAGAGCTTCAAATGAACCAAGAAGTACGACAAGGAAAGTTCCTACTAGGAAAAGGATAACTGATAATTTAGCACCTTTTACACCCACAAATTCTTTTTTCTCTTCAAGTTTAGGGATCATTCCCTCTTTTAATCGCTTCAAGTATTCAGGATCTTCATTTAATTCTTTTCCCATTTTACTAGCAACGAATGCAGCTACCATACAAGCGATGAAAGTAGAAGGGATGCTGACTTTTAAAATATCTAACAAGGTGATTTTATAGTCGGCTAACATTGCTAAAAGTGCAACTGTTGCAGCCGATATTGGACTAGCTGTAATTGCCTGTTGGGAAGCGATAACGGCAATTGACATTGGTCGTTCAGGTCTAATTCCTGATTCGCGAGATACTTCGGCGATAACGGGAATTACAGAATAAGCGACATGACCAGTTCCCGCGCATAGCGTGAATAAATAAGTAACAATAGGAGCAAAAAATGTAATGCGCTTTGGATTTTTTCGTAATGCTTTCTCAGCGAGATGGACAAGGTAATCCATTCCTCCAGCAGCTTGCAAAGCACCGGCAGCTGTAATTACTGCTAAAATCATAAGCATTACATCAATAGGAGGAGCTGTAGGTTGTAAGTGGAAGACGAAAACAAGTATTGCCATACCAACGCCACCCATTACTCCTAGACCAACTCCGCCTAAGCGTGCGCCAATAAAAATGCAGAGTAGTAACGTAAGAAATTGTAGCCAAAACATGATAAACTACCTCCGAAATTAGTAAGTTAAGATATATTCGAATAGTTTAATTTGAATGAAAATTAAATGAATATCCAGAATAATCCTTGTGTTGTATACGTTTTTTATTATATAACACAAGAAATGTAACATTCACGAACTTTGTTAAATTATTTCGAAAAAATAATACATTAAAACTTTATATTTACATCTTTAAATAGGTGGACATTTTAATTTTTGTGTTGTAATATTTGGAAGAGAATATTTTAATTCTCATAGAACTCCCATATCGTTCAACTCGTTCAGCGAGAAAGGCAAACTTATGGAAACATGAGGACGCAAAACTACAGGGGCTAAGGTCAAACGACTATGCTAGCCAGTTACCGGACGGATAGGGTTGGTCTTGACCAATGCTTTTTCATTGGTCTTTTTTTATTTATAAACAAATGAGAACTGTTATCATTTATTAATAAGGTTTATATTTTAATAGTTTTACTTTATATTAAGTTAATTAAGAAAGGTGATGTTAATGAAAAAATATTGGCACAAGCTATCATTTCTTCAAAAAAATGTATTGTTAACTGTGTCAGTTATTTTGACGCTTGTTGGTACTATGGGAGCGTTAAGTTTTAACATGTTTCAAAATAGTGTGATGTCTATATTTGAAAGGCATTCTTTTGAAACAGGAGATACGGTGTTACATAAATTAGACGCAGAAATATTGAGAGATGTTGCAAAAGACCCAACGGCAGAAAGAGAAAAAAGAGAGAAATTAACAGAGAAATTAGATGAATCAACGAAAGAATTGAACAGTGTTGGACAAACGTATGTTGTTGGAGCGAAAAAAAATGAAAAAGGTGAGTTACAAATCGTCGGTTTGTCTACAGGTTTAGCAAATGTTGTTGAAGTAAAGCCGGGAGACTATTATAAACAACCAGATCGTTGGATGAAAGCATATGATAAAGTAATGAGCACGAAAAAAGCAAATATGACAGAAGTATATGAAGACGAATTAGGATCATGGGTAACGATATTAGAGCCAATTAAAGATGGAGAAGATAATATTGTGGCAATTGTTGCAGCCGATGTAGATGCCTCTATTGTTCCTATTACAAAGGAAAAATTCATTGTACAAGGTTTAATGTTTATTTGTATTTCTGTTTTAATTGCAACTGTTATTCAATTCTTAATTGTACGTAACGCACTTGCTCCATTGCGAGATTTACGTGAAGGATTACGCAAAGTCGGTGAAGGTGATTTAAGTATTAAATTAGAGGAAAGACCAGATGATATTGGTATTATTAATGCGTATTTTAATAATACCATCGAGAAGTTTAAAGGAATTATAGATAAAGTGAAGCAGACAGCAGAACAGGTTTCTTCATCTTCACAAGAATTGTCAGTGAGTACGAAAGAGAATAGCATGGCAGTCCAAGGAATCGTAAGTTCTATGGTTGAGTTAAGAGCTGGCGCTCAGTCACAAGAAACTTCAGTACCACAGTATTTAGGTATTGTATGTGAAATGGAAGATAAGATGGAAGAGATAACGAATGCTGCAAAACAAATGGCGAAAGAGTCTGAAGGTATGGAGCATCACTCAGTAAAAGGAAATGGTGTTATTGAACAGACGATTAATCAAATGAACATAATACAAAATACAGTACAAGATTTATCTTCTATCATTTATTCTTTGGAAACAAGATCAAAAGAAATTAGTGATATTGTAACAGTAATTACAGGTATTTCAAATCAAACTAATTCGCTAGCTTTAAATGCTTCTATTAAAGCTTCGCGTGCTGAGGAAACCGGAAGGGGATTTGCGGTTGTTGCTGATGAAGTGCGTAAATTAGCAGAGCAGACGGAAGCATCAGCAAAAGATATAGCAAAATTAATAGGGGAAACACAAGCTGAAACGGAAGAAGCTGTTGTTTCAATGCAGAAAGCTTCAAAAGAAGTAGAATCTGGAATTAAACTTGTTCAAAGTAGTGGTGCTTTCTTTGAAAAAATTTCAAAGTCAGCACAATCTGTTACAAATCAAGTTAGAGTTGTTTCTAGCAATTCAAGTGATATATTGCATAATAGCCAAAATATTGTTCGTGTTGTAAATGAACTATCACTTATCGCAAATACGTATGCGAATAGTAGTAATATTGAAGAAAGCATGAAAGAACAGGAAATGTCTGTACAAGATATTGCTGAATTAGCTAGTTCTTTAAGCTGGCTTTCACAGGAGTTACAAGAGTTAATTGGGGAATTCAAAAGTTAAATGAAATGATTATACATGCTTTTGTTTGTTCAATAAAATAAATCATGCTACAATGAAAACGAATTAAGAACCGGGGAGCCAATTGGCTGAGAGGATGTAAGTATACATCGACCCTCAACCTGATCTGGATAATGCCAGCGTAGGGAGTTACTTTAAAGTGATGTAGCATAAGTTATTATAGAATAACTTGTATACAAGGCTTTCCTACATGGTAGGAAAGCCTTTTCTTTTTTTGAAACATATTTTGTAAGGGGGATTTTATTATGTCACAACAAGTTACAATTTCATTTTCAGTAGTACCACAAGCGAAGAACAAAGATGTGTATTCCGTTGTTGATAAAGCAATTGAAGTTGTACAACAATCGGGAGTTCGTTATGAAGTAGGAGCAATGGAAACAACGTTGGAAGGAGAATTAGATGTACTTCTTGACGTCATTAAACGCGCGCAACAAGCTTGCGTCGATGCTGGAGCAGAAGAAGTAATCACTTCTATTAAAATTCACTATCGTCCAAGTACGGGCGTAACGATTGACGAAAAAGTTTGGAAGTACCGTGATGAATATGCAAAACCAGAAGCGATCTAAAATAATTACAACAATTTGGCTGATCCTTCTCATTGCTATATGGGAAGGATCTGTTTCATTATTTAAAATTGAGCCGTGGATTTTACCAAAGCCGTCAGCAATTGTGCAAGAGTTAATTGGAATGAAAGATTTACTATTACCGAATACGGTGCAAACGTTACAGGAAGTAATAATTGGGTTGCTTTTTGCAATTATACTTGGGACGAGTATTGCTATCATTATGGATGTTATCCCTTTATTTCGGATTTTAATGAATCCGTTGCTCGTTATTTCGCAAACAATTCCAATCGTTGTGCTCGCACCATTATTTATTATTTGGTTTGGGTACGGAATGTTGCCAAAAGTAATGGTTGTTATTCTTGTTTGTTTCTTCCCAATTGCGCTTAGCATTTTAGAAGGTTTCCAAACGGTAGATAAAAATATGCTGAAGTTGCTACAAACGATGAAGGCGACAAAGTGGCAAATTTATCAGAAAGTAAAATTTCCAGCGGTGCTCCCGTACTTTTTCTCAGGTTTAAAAATAGCTGTTACATATAGTGTGATGGGAGCGATTATTGGAGAATGGCTTGGAGCGAGTGAAGGATTAGGGGTTATGCTCACGAGAGCGACAAAATCCTTTTTAACAGCTCGTGTATTTGGTGTTGCAGCGATTATCGTTATGGTGACATTATGCCTGTACTTTATTGTTGAATTTATGGCAAGAATAACAGCACCATGGATATACAGAAAGGGTGGCAGAAAATGAAAAAAGGTTTAAAAATTATGTTAGCTGCATTATTAGCAGTTGGTGTTGCCGGGTGTAATCCGGCGAAGAAAGAAGAAAGTTCAAGTAAAGATAAAAAAGTAAAAGTCGTTTTAGATTGGTTTCCAAATACGAATCATACTGGCTTATATGTAGCGCAAACGAAAGATTATTACAAAAAGCAAGGGCTTGATGTAGAAATTATCCAGCCTGGTGATAATGTAACGGCAGAGCAGATGATTGCTTCTGGGAAAGCGGACTTTGCGATAAGCGCACAAGAAAATGTAACGTTAGCTCGTGTTGAAGGAATCCCAGTTGTTTCTGTTGGTGCAATTATTCAGCATAATACCTCTGCTTTTGCATCGCTAAAAAAAGATAATATGACGTCACCGAAAGATTTTGAAGGTAAACGTTATGGAGGCTGGGGAGGACCAGCAGAAGAAGCGACGTTAAAAACGATTATGGAGAAACATCAAGCTGATTTTAATAAAGTCGAAAAAATTATTCTTGGACAAACAGACTTCTTCAAATCAATCGGTCGTGATGCAGATTTCGAATGGATTTATTACGGATGGGATGGAATTGAAGCGAAGCGTCAAGGAAAAGAGTTAAATACGATTATGGTGAAAGACTTAGATCCAGCGCTTGATTTCTATAGTCCTGTTATTATTACAAGTGAAAAACATACGAAGCAAGATAAAGATTTTGTGAAAAAGTTTATGACTGCAACGACAGAAGGTTATGATTTTGCAATTAAAGAACCGAAAGAAGCTGCAGATATTTTAATTAAAGCTGTTCCAGATGTGAATAAAGAATTAGTGAAAGAAAGTCAAAAGTGGTTAAGTACAAAGTATCAAGATGATGCAAAAGCGTGGGGAGTACAGAAGGAAGAAGTTTGGACGAATTACATGAATTTCTTATATGACAACAAAGTTATTAAGAAGAAAATTGATGTGAAAGATGCCTTTACAAATGAATTCCTTCCAAGTGAAAAATGAGTGGATTATTAATAAAAGAGGTTGTAAAAGCTTTTGATGGAAAGAATGTATTAAAAAATATTAGTGCTTCTATACATGAGGGGGAATTCGTCTCTTTTGTAGGTCCAAGTGGTTGTGGGAAAAGTACTTTGTTAAATATGATTGCGAGTGTTGAAGAGCCAACGAGTGGAGAGGTATTTTATAACGAGGAACATGTGAAAAAACAAGATGTTGTAAGTTATATGCCGCAACAAGATTTATTACTACCGTGGCGATCAGCTTTGCAAAATATAGTACTTCCATTGGAAATCGAAGGGAAGTCTAAAAAGCAAAGGCTAGCAGAAGGAATGGAAGCATTAAAGCAGTTTGAGCTAGATGAATATGCGAATCATTATCCAGATGAGTTATCAGGTGGCATGCGTCAAAGAATTAGTTTCCTTCGCACATATTTATGTGAAAAGCCAATTATGCTGCTGGATGAGCCTTTTGGAAAATTAGATGCATTTACAAAAATGGAAGTACATAGTTGGCTTTTAAATTCTTGGCATCAAGAAAAGCAGACAATTGTTATGGTTACACATGACTTAGATGAGGCAATTTTACTTTCTGATCGCATATTTATTTTATCTCAAAGACCAGCATCAATTGTTGGAGAGGTACAAGTGAAGTTACTTAGGCCACGAACGATGGATATGTTAACATCACTTGAGTTAAAGAAGGATAAGGAAGAAATTTTAAGAGTATTAGCTCCTTACATGAAAAAATAGAAAAAAGTCTTTTAACAGCTTTTGGTATGATGACTGTTAAGAGGCTTTTTTTTTAGGAGGAGGAAAATGAAATCTATAGAAAAAATGGTCGATTCATTAACAGCTGATAATCTTGAAGAAGGAAAGGTTGTATTAAAAAATCATATTTTATTAATGAAGTATGGTATGGAGCATCACGAATTAAAAGAAGAATTTATATTTGGAAATCATTAACGCTAACCTTTACAAGGCCATACGCATTAGAAAAGATGTATAAATAAATTTACGCAGAATATGAAAAAACTGAGAAGGAACAAAAGAAAAAATAGAGAATAGAATATAAGAGAGTAGTTTATACTCTTAATATAACAAATTTTAAAGGAGTGAAAGGATAAAATGACTTTATCAACTGTTCTTCAAATGGTTTTAGCTTGATATGGGAGAAGTCTGCCCATTTTTAACAAATAAGCTAAATTGAAGACAGCAGGTAAAGAACCTTAATCCTTTCTTACGATAATATGTAATGGGTAAGGTGTATTCACCTTACCCATTTTTTATATGTATAACTAAATAAGGCTTTATACTGTTGTTCTCTCTATTTAGCTTATGGATCATAAGAAAAGGAGAGAGAAAAAATGAGTATATTAACAGTAGAAAATGTAAGTCATTCATATGGTGAGAAAACCATTTTATATAATACATGCTTTCGATTATTAAAGGGTGAACATGTTGGGCTAGTAGGGAAAAATGGAATTGGAAAATCAACATTATTACGCTTGTTAACAGGAGAACTTATACATGATGATGGGAAAATTGAATGGTTTCCACATGTGAAGATTGGCTTTTTACAACAACATATCGATTTGCAAGAAGGTATAACAATTGAAGAATACTTGCAGAGTGCGTTTTCTAATCTGTATGAGTTTGAACGTGAAATGTTAAAACTTACAGAAGAGATGGCTGGAGCAGGAGAAGTAGGGAAATTGTTAGTAAGGTACGGAGAGTTACAAACTATATTGGAGAATTCTAATTTTTATCAAATTCATACAGAAATTGAAGAAGTAGCAACTGGCTTAGGGTTGTTTGAAGTAGGAATGGAAAAGGATGTTTCAAAGTTAGGCGGTGGTCAACGGACAAAGTTATTACTTGGTAAACTCCTTTTAGAAAAAGCGGATGTTTTATTATTAGATGAGCCAACTAACTATTTAGATACACCTCATATAGAATGGTTGCAATCATATTTACAAATGTATGAAAAAGCTTATATTATCATTTCGCACGATGAAGTATTTTTGAACAATATTACGAAAGTTATTTACCATCTAGATGAGCGCACAATTAAGCGCTATGTAGGTGATTATAATAGTTTTGTGCGTAATTATGAACTGCAAAAGAAACAATTACAAGCAGCATATACGAAACAGCGAAAGGAAATTGCACATTTAGAGAGCTTTATTCAAAAAAATAAAATTCGTAAAGCGAAACAAGCAAAAAGTCGTGAAAAAGTATTAGAGAAAATGCAAAAGGTTGAAAAGGTTAACGATGTACCTCGCGCTCGTTTTGATTTTAATGTTTATACTGAGCCAGTGAGTCGTATATTACAGGTAGAGAAACTGAAAATTGGTTATGGTGAACCGTTATTTTCGGAATTGAATTTTCAAGTGAAAAAAGGGGAAAAGATTGCGATTATTGGTCATAATGGGATTGGAAAAACAACAATGTTAAAAACATTACTAGGACAAATAAAACCGTTAGGCGGTGCAGTTTCTATTGGGGAACGAGTAAAACCCGCTTATTTTGCACAAGAGGAATTTTCCTCAGAAATAACTGCACTAGAGAGAGTATGGGCAGGAAGGCCAGACATGACAAGAAAAGAAATCCGACAAGCATTAGCAAAGTGCGGATTGAAAGAAGAACATGTATTAAAACCTATTCAATTATTAAGTGGAGGAGAACAAACAAAAGTACGGTTATGCGAACTTATCGTAACTAAAAGCAATGTTTTAATTTTAGATGAACCAACTAACCATTTGGATATAGAGACTAAGAGGGCTTTACAGGAAGCGTTAAAACAATATAAAGGTACGGTTTTAATTGTTTCACATGAGCCATCTTTCTATGAAGCGTGGATAACGAAAATATGGAATATCGAAGAATGGAACGTTTAACAATATGAATAAAGAAAAGGCATTAGCTTTTATGAGCTAATGCCTTTTCTTTGTGATTAACATGATTTTCGAGAACTCTTCCATGAGAATTGTATGAAGAAGCACTCTTATGGTGCGCAGGAATATTACCGTCTTTTTATACATTATTAATTTTATATATCGTTTAAAAAATTTTCGGTGAATTTGCGGAGTCAATTTTGAATGACGTAGCAGGATGATGAAATTTCATGTAAAATAATAGTAAAAATATGTAAAGGAGGGGATAGTGTGGATGTGTTTTTGAACATTGCTGAGGAAAAAATTCGTCAAGCGATACGGAATGGTGATCTTGATAATATTCCGGGACAAGGAAAACCACTACAATTAGAAGATCTTTCAATGGTACCTCCAGAATTAAGAATGAGTTATAAAATCTTGAAAAATGCAGGCATGATTCCACCAGAAATGGAATTGCAAAAAGATATATTGAAAATAGAGGATTTAATCGCTTGTTGTTATGATGAAGCAGAGAGAAAAAAATTACAAGAAGAGTTAACAGCAAAAACACTACGCTTTCAGCAAGTAATGGAAAAGAGAAAGATTAAAGATAGTTCAGCATTTCGTATGTATCAAGATAAAGTGAAACTATAATCAGTGGAGGGGGTTCATCCTCCACTGATTATTAGCCTTCACCAATCGGGCATTTACGGGCAGTTGACCTCTCACCTAACTTCTTCGCTCCAGCTGAATTTTGAGGTGAGAGTCTTACTGCCCGTTAATGCGGGGTAAAGTATTTCGTAAATTACGTTAAGAGGGATAAGATGAATAAATTTGAAACGATAGAAGAATTAGCGATATATATTGAAAAACAACAATTGGTACTTCTATTTATTAAAACGGAAAATTGTGGCGTTTGTGATGTTATGCTACGGAAAGTAAACTATGTATTAGAGAATTATGATTACGTAGAGAAAGTAGAAATATTACTACAAGACATGCAAGAGATTGCAGGGCGATATGCGGTATTTACAGGACCGACGATTTTATTATTTCATAATGGAAAAGAGATTCTTCGTGAATCGCGCTTCATTTCACTTGAAAATCTAGAGAGAACGATTCAATTATTCGAAGATTAAGGGAGGCTTTTATATGGAATTTATTATTGTCATACTATTATTTGTTGTAGTTGGAACGATCGTAACAGCAGTTCGATCAAACAAAAAGAAGGTAAATCTTACGAAACAAAATAACATTCATAATTCATCTAACAGTTCATCACCATTATTTTTCTTTGCTGGATCTGATAATGATAGCTCGCACGATGGAGGTTCACATGATTGTGGAGGATCTTTCGGTGGAGATAGCGGAGGCAGCTGCGATGGTGGTGGAGGTGGCGGTGATTGATGAGAATGCGTCCTATAGGGGGCGTATTTCTTTTTAAACAAACGTTTGATTAGTTGGCTTACCTACGCATAAAAACAATTAAACAAACGTTTGATTCAATATTTTTAACATACTAAGGGGAATGGAAATGAAAAGGGAGCCGAAAGTGAAAAATAAGGGGAAAGTAGTGTTATTTTTATTAGCTGCGGGAGGCGTATTCCTTGTCAAATTAGGATTTAAAATTGGAATAATACATACGATTCGAATTTGGTTTGAAAGTACGTTTTCTTAAATAAGGAATATGGCCTCTTGCGATAGAGGTTTTTCATTTGTTATTATTAGACTGAACGGTCGGTTTAGTGAGGTGTGAATATGAGAAGAAATGCAGAAGAGATAAAGAAAGAAATTGCATATAAAGCAGAAAGTCTGTTTTCACAAAAAGGTTATGCATCTACATCGATGGAAGATATTTGTGAAATTACAGGGCGAAGTAAAGGAAGTATTTATTATCACTTTAAAAGTAAAGAAGAATTATTTTTATTTGTAGTGAAACAGCATACGTATGATTGGCTAGAGAAATGGAATGAAAAAGAGAAGTTGTATAGTACTAGTACTGAAAAACTATACGGTCTCGCCGAATATTATGTAGAGGATATACAACAACCTATTTCGAATGCAATAGAGGAATTCTCTATGAGTCAAGTTGTAAGTAAAGAGATTCTGGATGAACTGTTAGCTTTAACTAGAGAATCATATGTTATGTTTGAGAAATTAATTGAAACAGGCATACAGTCTGGAGAGTTTCGTGAAGATAATACGCGCGATCTTATGTATATTGTGAATGGATTATTATCGGGGCTTGGAGTACTTTACTACGAGTTAGATCATAAAGAGCTAAAACGTATTTATAAAAAGGCAATAGATGTATTGTTAAAAGGAATGGCAGCTAAATAATAAGTCAGCTGCTTTTCTTACAAAACAAATTAGACTGAACGGTCGGTTTATAAAAGGAGGAATGAAAATGAACGCTTTATTTAAAAACCGAGCATTTATGCTCGTTATGGCATCTGATATTTTACAACAAATTGCAATTTGGATCAGAAATATGGCTCTTTTATATTTCATAATGGAGCGAACGAATAATGATCCGGTTTCTGTTTCTTTATTATCAGTTATGGAATATGCACCTATCTTTATTTTCTCGTTTATCGGTGGTGCGCTAGCTGATCGCTGGAATCCGAAAAGAACAATGGTTGCTGGGGATGTGTTAAGTGTACTGTCTATTATAGGAATTGTCTTGTTGTTAAAGCTGGATTATTGGCAGTCTATATTTTTTGCAACACTCATTTCCGCGATTGTAGGTCAGTTTTCTCAGCCATCATCTTCGCGTATATTTAAGCGCTATGTAAAGGAAGAACAGGTAGCAAATGCGATTGCATTTAACCAAACATTACAGTCGTTATTTATGATTTTTGGACCAGTGGTAGGATCGCTTGTGTATACACAACTTGGTTTATTTACATCACTATATAGCTTAATCATTTTATTTTTGTTATCTGCTATCGCTCTTTCATTTTTACCAAAATGGGTTGAACAAGAGCAGGTGGCGAGAGATTCATTAAAAAATGATATAAAAGAGGGTTGGAAATACGTTCTTCATACGAAAAATTTACGTATGATTACGATCACTTTCACCATTATGGGCTTAGCTGTTGGACTAACGAATCCATTAGAGGTGTTTCTTGTAATAGAACGCCTTGGAATGGAAAAGGAAGCAGTTCAATATTTAGCCGCAGCTGATGGAATAGGTATGTTAATCGGTGGTATTGTTGCTGCAGTTTTCACATCAAAAGTAAATCCGAAAAAGATGTTTGTATTTGGTATGAGTGTGCTAGCTATATCATTTTTGGTAGAAGGCCTATCTACATCATTTTGGATTACTAGTTTCATGAGGTTTGGTACAGGAATTTGTTTAGCTTGTGTTAATATCGTTGTCGGTACGCTTATGATTCAACTTGTACCAGAAAATATGGTTGGAAGAGTAAATGGGACGATTTTACCACTGTTTATGGGGGCAATGTTAATTGGAACTTCACTAGCTGGAGGATTAAAGGAACTAACTTCACTAGTTACTGTGTTTTGTATAGCGATGGCACTTATTTTATTAGCGATAGGGCCAGTTCTACGTATGCAAATAAAGAAAGAAGCTGTCGCTAATAAAGAGGAACTAACAAATTCGTTAGCTTCGAAATAAATATTTTAAGGGAGCAAAATTGCTCCCTTTTTCTTTGAGGAACTTTTGACAACTATATGAGCCAATTATATACTGATGTTGTAAAAATAATTTTACAGGTTAGGAGAAATGGTGTGAAAAATCAAATCTATGAATTACGCACTGAAAATAATATTTCACAAGGTGCATTAGCGGATAAATGCAAGGTTTCTAGACAAACGATAAATGCAATTGAGAATAATAAATATGATCCAAGCTTAGCGTTAGCATTCCGTTTAGCTGAAGTATTAGGAACAACTGTTGATAAATTATTTTTGTACAAGCAGTAGAGTCGTTCATTATAAGGCGCACCGTTAAAAATAAAAAAGATCCTCTTCTTATGAGAAGAGGATCTTTTCTTATAGCGTTTTAGTCTTTGGACTAGGTGGTGTAACGGATGTATTATTTTCTGGAACCCTAGTGAGTAAGAATCCACCGATAATAAATAATACAATAATACTAAGAACACCAGCGTTTGTTTTTCCTGTTAATTGTGTTGTGACACCTACTAATACTGGACCCATAATTGCCGCAAATTTACCAAAGATATTATAAAATCCGAAGAATTCATTTGCAGATTCTTTCGGTACTAGTTTTGCGAAATATGAACGGCTAAGTGCTTGAATCCCGCCCTGAGAAGTAGCAACTAACATTGCTAAAATCCAGAAATCAAGTGTCGTTTTTAAGAAATAAGCATATGTGCAGATAATGATATAAATAATAATACCGACATATAGCATTTTTTTACCGGTAAATGTTTCTGATAGTTTTCCGTATAATAAAGCGAATGGACAAGCGACAATTTGTGTTACAAATAAGATGATTAATAGATTAGTTGCACTAATACCGAGATCTGTTCCGTAAGCGGTAGACATAGTAATAATTGTATCGACCCCGTCAATATAGAAAAAGTAAGCTATTAGGAACATAAATACAGTTTTATATTCTTTAATATTTTTAAAAGTATCAGCAAGGCGCTTGAAGCTCATTGCAATTGGTCTTGGGTGGCGTTCAATATAGTGTGTTTGCTCTACATTTTTTAGCATTGGAATTGTAAATAACCCCCACCAAAGAGCTGTTATTGCGAAAGAAATTTGACTAGCAATTCCGACTGATAAGGGGATAGTTCCTTTTTGAGAAAGAATAATAAGAGCGATACAACCGATAAAAGGAATTGTGCTTCCAATATAACCTAATGCAAAGCCTCTTGTAGAAATTCGATCCATTCTATCTTTAGAGGTAACATCTACTAAAAATGCATCATAAAAAATATTTGCTCCAGCAAAGCCGACTAATGCGAGCATATAGCATCCTAGTAATAAGTACCACTGAGATGTTGGAACAACGGCTAGCATACTTGTAAATATAATACCAAGTCCAAAGAAGAATGTGAAAAATCGTTTTTTAAATCCTTTATAATCAGCAACTGTGCCGAGAATAGGAGCAAGTATAGAAATTAAAAGTGTAGCGAACGAGTTTGCATATCCCCAATAGGCTGTTGAAGTTGCACCAGATAGTCCAGCTTCTTTTGCAGCTGCTTTAAAGTAAATTGGAAATAATGCAGTTGTAATGACGAGCGAATATACCGAGTTCGCCCAATCGTATAATATCCAGCTTTTTTCTTGTCTGGACATTTTTTTCATATAATGTTCCCCCTTAAATTTGTTCTACTAACAGTGTACAAAAATAAAAATTATAAAAAGAGAAACAGTGATGATTTTTACATAAATTTTACATATATACACAGTTCTTTACAATTGAAGTAAATCCTCTACAATTGCGCCGTCTGTTTCACCTAAGTGCAAACCGAGTAACCTAGCGATAGTGGGACCTTCATCAATCAGTCTCATATACGGAATTGTAACGCCACTTTGAATGCCTTTCCCAGCAGCCATAAAAATTGTTTCATAGTTAGGTTTTGTCGGGGAATATCCATGTGTTCCAAATGTATATTTCTTGCTAGAAGTAACATCTTCTTTATTAATTTCTTTTATGAAATCACCTGTATAATTTTCAATGAAATAATAACCTTCCATGGCCTCTAGCATAAATAAGCAATTACCATCAGCACCACGTTCTTTTGCATCTTCATCGTGCAAAATAAATTCAATTCCGTTTTGTTTATTCTGAAGAAGCTCTTCAAGAAGAAGTTGAATCTCTTTAATCGTTTCAGTATCATTTTTATCTTTTACATGTACGTAGGCAGATCCATCACAGCTTTGACAATAAGCTTTCCAATCTAGTAACTTTCCACTTTTATTTACGGATATAAGTCCTTTTTGACGAAACAGGACATTTAATTGAATTGCTTTGTTTTCACTTAAAGCGCTATGATCGCCAAGTGCAATAATTGTACTGTCTTCGTATATCCCGCTTTCTTTTAATGCTTGAATAATTTTTCCAAGGCGTTCGTCGTGTCTGTGGATTGCAGCTATTGTTTCTTTAGACTCAAAGCCATGATAGTGTCTTTGAGTATCTAAATCAGTAAAATGTACGAACATAACATTAGGCTTTTTCGTATGGATTGTATGTACAGTAGAAGCGAGGACGAAATCATCAAGTTCAGGCTGTGACAGTCCATTTCGTATATGGCCGAAACGACGATTTAAATCTAATTGATATAGCGGACTACCGCTAAATAATGAAACTAAAATTTGATTTTGCCACGGTCTATTTGGAAAAATTTCTGGTAAATTGTAATCGATATTTGCTCTTCCAGTAACAGGCCATAAAAGGGCAGCTGTCGTTAAATTTGCTTTGCGTGCTTCATCGTATAAAGTTGTTCCTTTAATGGACTTTCGATACCAATGCCAATCTGGTGACTCACGTCCTGGTTGAAGTAATGTATTGCTGACAACGCCATGCTTATTAGGATAATTACCAGTTACGATTGTTGAGTGACTTGGATATGTTACAGAAGGATAAATAGGTTCCACTTTTTTTGCAATCGCACCCTTGTTTATTAATGTTTGGAAATTAGGGAGTTTTTGTAATATAGGAAAATCTAAAGCTGATAAACAGTCGAAAGATAATATGATGACATGATTTGTTAATGCTTTACTCATAAAATAGACCTCCTGATTATATAAAACCTATTCTTATATATTACTATTAATACCTGGTAATAAAAATATGTTTCTGAATAAAATTTATTATTTATTTTCAGAAAAATTAAACATATAATAATTATAAGAGAATGAATGTAAGGAGGGAATACTATGGATTGGCTAGATGGCTTTGGTATCTTTTACATCATTGGTGGAATCACTATTTTTCTTGTATTTGCTATTTCGTATTTACTAAAGAAACGGTTTCCAGACAAACAGTTTGATATTATATTTGCACTTAGTTTAATACTTCTTTGCTTAGCATCCTTTCCCGTTACAATGATGGTTATTGGTGGATGGGAAGGAATGGGATATGGATTTATTGGTTTCTTCGTTCTACTAGGTACACTTATCGGTATGATTGCACATCAACTTGTAAAAATCTCGCGAAAAAGCTACGTATAAAACTGCAAAAAATGAAAAGAATATATAATAATAAGAAAATTAGCTATTGTTTAAAAAAAGAATTTGTATTATGATAATCAACAAATTTATTTCGTTATAACGATGAAAAAGGATTAGTACATGTTCAACCTTTTTAGCAGAGAGAGAATCCGCCAGGCTGAAAGATTCTTAAAAAGGCAATATGGAACCTGCCTTTGAGTTCTGCATATGCAGCGGGAATTTCCCGTTATCAAGAAGAGAGCATATACAATTTTTGTGTATGAATCAGGGTGGTAACGCCGGCAAAGCTCGGTCCCTATTTGGGGACGCGGGCTTTTTTTATTGTCTAAAGGAGGAAGAAAGGCTATGGCAAAAGAACAAGTACAAGCCATTACAAAGATGGAAGAGGACTTTGCTCAGTGGTATACCGATATTGTAAAAAAAGCAGAACTTGTTGATTATTCAAGTGTAAAAGGGTGTATGATTTTACGTCCATATGGTTATGCATTGTGGGAAAATATGCAGAAAGTAATGGATGAAAAACTAAAAGAATCTGGTCATGAAAATGTGTATATGCCAATGTTTATTCCAGAGAGTTTATTACAAAAAGAGAAAGATCATGTTGAAGGATTTGCTCCTGAAGTAGCATGGGTGACACATGGTGGGGATGAAAAGTTAGCGGAGAGACTTTGTGTACGCCCTACATCTGAAACTTTATTCTGTGAGCATTTTTCAAAGATTGTGCAATCATATAATGATTTGCCAAAGCTATATAATCAGTGGTGTTCAGTAGTTCGTTGGGAAAAGACAACGAGACCGTTCCTTCGTACAACTGAATTTTTATGGCAAGAAGGTCATACAATTCATGAAACAGCAGAAGAATCTCAAGCTGAAACGTTAAATATTTTAAATCTATATGCTTCTTTCTGTGAAGACTACTTAGCGATACCAGTAATTAAAGGACAAAAAACAGACAAAGAAAAGTTTGCGGGAGCAAAGGCAACTTATACGATTGAAAGTTTAATGCATGATGGAAAAGCGCTTCAAACAGGAACCTCTCATAACTTTGGGACGAATTTCTCTGAAGCATTTGATATTAAGTTTTTAGATCGTAATGGTAAATGGCAATATGTACATCAAACATCTTGGGGTGTATCAACAAGAATGATAGGTGGACTTATTATGGTTCATAGCGATAATAATGGACTTGTAATGCCGCCGAAAGTTGCACCAGTGCAAGTTGTTATTGTCCCTATTGCTCAGCATAAAGAAGGTGTTTTAGAAAAAGCAACAGAGTTACAAGGACGTATTCAGAAGGTTGCACGTGTAAAAATAGATGCTAGCAATAAAACACCAGGCTGGAAATTTAATGAGTATGAAATGAAGGGCATTCCAATTCGAGTAGAAGTTGGTCCAAAAGATATTGAAAAGAATCAAGTTGTACTTGTAAGAAGAGATACGAAAGAAAAAGAGTTTATATCAATGGATCGATTAGAAGAGCGCATCCCATCATTACTTGAGGAGATTCATCATTCTTTATTTAATAAAGCAAAAGTATATAGAGATGAGAGTACTTATAGTGTGACGAATTTCGAAGAGATGAAAAAAATAGCTGATGAAAAACAAGGCTTTATTAAAGCAATGTGGTGCGGAGAACTAGCTTGTGAAGAAAAGCTAAAAGACGAAGTTGGAGTATCTTCACGTTGTATTCCGTTCGAACAAGAAGGTTTAGCTGACGAATGTATTTGCTGTGGTAAAGAAGCTAAGAAAATGGTGTATTGGGGAAAAGCGTATTAATGCTCTTTTTGATAGATGATGAAAAGGACTTTGGGGTGCATAATAAAATGCAATCCAAAGTCCTTTTTAGTTTTACAATTTGTTTCATGTATTTTTTAGATGGAATGATGTGTTTTTATTTTGCATTTTTACGGCGAATAAATAGTAACATACCGATTAGGAATGTTGAAAGTCCCATTAAAACAGATGCAGGATAATGTGTTGCCGTATTAGGTAACTTATCGCCTTGTTTTTTCGCGTTATCTTTTACATTGCCACCTTGAGAACCGTTGCCACCCTGAGAACTGCTATCGCCTTTAATACGGTTGCCGCCTTGAGAGCCGTTGCCACCCTGAGAACTGCTATCGCCTTTAA
>NZ_MAOG01000136.1:0-2786 GCF_001884205.1 Bacillus sp. NH11B
AGGTCCTGGTGGCCCGGGAACTCCTGTTCCTGTCCCTGAACCAGTAGGCCCTGGTGGTCCTTGAATGCCTTGAATACCTTGCACACCTTGAGGTCCAGTAGGTCCTTCAGGCCCTTCAGTACCTTGAATGCCTTGCATGCCTTGAGGTCCAGTAGGTCCTGCAGGCCCTTCAGTGCCTTGAATGCCTTGCACGCCTTGAGGTCCAGTAGGTCCTTCAGGCCCTTCAGGCCCCGTAGGCCCCGTCGTTCCAGTAATGTTTAATAGTGAACTATTCAAGACTCCTTGTAAAATTAAGCTAAATGTCTGCTGTAACAAGGGGTCCGATATATTTGAACAACTAATAAGCGAAGACAAGTTTTGGAATAGAAATTGGAATAATGCTGAGATTTGAGTGAGAGTTGCAGTAGGTAAGGAATTGATTAATTGGTTTATAGTTCGTAAAACTAAATTTCTATTTGGTGTATTTGGTTGTACTGCTATTAATAAATCATTTAATGCCTGTAATGCTGTTTGGAGTATTTGTCTAGTTGTAGGATTTGGTGTTGTGAAGAAAGAAAGGATAGCTTGGTTTAATTGGTTTATTATTTGCAATAATTCTTGTTGTTGAGAATTTGAGAAAAAAACAGGTGTACAACAATTACTTTGATTACAAGGGGATACAGAAATAAAGCAGGGGAGCTGAAACTTATCACACGAATTTGGTGAATTTGACTTATTATTATGTCTCATAAATAACTCCTCTAAAAAATTTTAAATGTTAGATATGTCTTGATAATTTATATTAGCAACTGAGTTTAAAGTATTTATGGGTATATGTTTAATATGAAATGTTCAGAAATGTTTCTTCCTTCAAAGTATATGTCAATAAAGTAAAGATGATCTTATTTTACATGTAATCATATATATAAATAAAATGAAGATATTTTTATAGTACATATAATCAATACTTAGTTACTAATAGGATGTTGTAATCATAGGAATAGAAGATATTATGACATATGATTTTATTAATATGACTCGCATTCCATATAACGGGCATCTGATTTGAATTTTTTCCAGTATCTTAATACATTTAAGATACTGGATTGTTTAGTGGAAATAAAACTTAATAAAATAATCCTTTTATAAGTAAGTAGATCGAACGGAGGGGAACCGTATCGTATGAATCGATTGTCATTTTCTGAAGACATCGATGGAAAAGAGATGCGAAGACTTGTGGTGAAGGAGCTGAAAAACTACAAAGCATTGTGCGTTCGGATGAAAAATCAAGAAAAACAGGCTCAAGCGGGAGCATCGTTCTTTTTCCTAAAATGAAAGGTGACGATAAGAATCATGAGATACGTTTTAAACAAATTGAACGGACATTGAAATATGCTCTTGATAATGATCAACGTCAGATAATTGAGTTGAAGTATTTTGGGAGTGAGAAAGTCAAAGATTCCTATGTTTATAATGAATTGATGATGAGGCGTGATAGTTTTTATGAGAATAAAAAAATAGCTATCCGTTTGATAGCTACTGCTTTAGGGATTATATGAACGTGGTTTTATTTTAGTGAAGATGAAATTATGATCTTTTGTGTTACTGATATAAATTGTTATATGATACGTGTAATCCATCTTACTCGCTCTGCCTTGTGGCAGGGCTTTTTTATATAATAATATAAATTAAGTAGTTAAAGAGGTGTGTTTAAATGAGCTGGGAAGAATCATATAGAAGAGAGCAACCATGTCCATGTGGTAAGGGAAAATATATTGAAATTATGAAGGTGTATACAATAGAAGAAATATAAAAAAGTGCTAACACGTATGCGGAATAGACATAAAACATCACTGATTTGCCATTCATAAAAATAGACTTTTCTTAGCAGAAATCACTAATTATAAATACTTATAAAATTAGCTCTGATACAGCACATATTGAAGCGAAGAAAAATAAAGATGGGAGTGCATATTGGAAATACGAAGATGATCAAACAAAATTATGGAATATACGACTATAGAACTAGAAAATGATGACATAAATCTAAATGTTATTGTTTAAATTCACATTTTATAATTTCCATTTATCCGGCTATTTGTGGGCAGTAAAATTCCCACCTCAAAATTCGACTGGAGCAAAGAAGTTAGGTGGAAGCCCTGCTGCCCGTAAACGCCCGATTGGTGAAGGCTAATAATCCGGGGGAGATGAACAAAACCCCCACTGATTAAAGTTTCACTTTATAAAAATGAGCCCATAGTAAAAATAACCTAAAAATAGGCATATGAACAAGGTACATCATCTAGTGATAGGTCATATTTTGTTGGTGTACGTATTGAACTTAGTTTATCCCGCTATTTGTGGGCAGTAAAACTCCCACCTCAAAATTCGACTGGAGCAAAGAAGTTAGGTGGAAGCCCTGCTGCCCGTAAACGCCCAACTGGTGCGGGCTAATAATCAGTGGGGGATGAACACTCCCCACTGATTAAGGTTTCACTTTATAGCGCTATTTCTACTTAGATTTAACGAACAGAAATATAGGAAAGCATCGATGGGGTTGTAGTTTATAAACGGAGGTCATGAAAATGAATAAGTTTCAACAAGAACTGCAAGCGTTAAGCCTTAATGATTATCAGTCTGGAAATATTGTGTATTGGGACCAGCAAAACCAATATCCATATTACTATATTACAGATGATGCTCGTCGCTGTGGCGGTTGTGGTCGCTGTGGTGGTTGTGGTCGTTGTGGCGGTTGTGGCGGTGGTCGTTGTGGTGGATTCCGTTGTTTTGGTTGCTTCGGCTGCTTT
>NZ_MAOG01000137.1:0-11272 GCF_001884205.1 Bacillus sp. NH11B
GGTGGTTGCTCTAATTGCTCTAATTGTTTTGATGGTTTTAATGGTACTACCGTAACATTTGAATATTGATAAGAGACAAAAAGGAATCCATTTTGAAAAAAGATTGATAGAAACGGATTCCTACTTTGTAAAGCATTATATAATTTTTAAAAAATGTGCTAACACCTATACGAAATAGACATAAAACATCGCTGATGTGTAGCTTAATAAAACGATAATAATTAAGCACTTATAATGAATAATAGGTTATTAGAAAAGAAACCACAAAATGTAATGTTTTATATCATTATAAAAAGAGATTATTCTAATAGGTCGTTGTGTAACGGCTGCATAGGATAATCTCTTTTTATGTTTTGTAGAGAATGTACTGTTAACTTTAGTTGTTCAATAAATTCTCGGGTAGCAGCACACATGTATTTATCTTTTCTATAAATAAGTCCTATATCTATTGTTGGAGTGGGGTTTTCAATTTTAATAGATTGAATGTGCTCGCTTTGCAAAAAATCAATATAAGGTTTTGGTAATACTGTAATTCCCATATCTTTTGAGACCATTTGAATTAAAGATTCCATCGTACTAATTTCTAAAATTGGTTTAGGTGTAAAGTTGAATTTTTGACAATGAGATGTAATTAGTTCGGTTAAAAAGAAATTTTTAGGTAAAAGAATTAAAGGGTAGTTCTGTAATTCAGCAATAGATACATGATCACGTTCAGTTAATCGATGGCCGGTTGGCACGACTAATGTAAGTTCACTTTTATATAGAGGGATAGAAATAATCTCTTTATCTTGCGCCGGGAGAAAAGTAATGCCAATATCTAGTTCGTTTTGTAATAATTTTTCACGAATCTCTCCTGTACGAAGTCCCAACACAGAAAGTTCGATATTTGGATATTGCTTATTGAAACCTAAAATAGTTGGTGGTAGTAAATAATTTACTACGGTTAACAAAGATCCTATCGTTAAGGAGCCGTGCTGTAATCCATTTAAATCTTGAATGGCAGAACGAGCTTGTTCGACTTCATGAAAAATTGTTTTACCGTGTGATAATAAAATTCTTCCTGCCGTAGTTAAAGATATTTTTTTACCAATTCGATCAAAAAGCGGCATTCCCACTTCATGTTCTAATGCACGTATTTGTTGACTTAGTGAAGGTTGTGAAATGTTTAATTTCGCAGCCGCTTTTGTAAAATGTAACTCTTTCGAAACAGCTAAAAAATATTCTAGTTGTCGTAATTCGATTGGAATCACCTCAAATTTAATCATAGGATATACCTATCATTATTATATAAATAATTGAATTGAACAATAGTTTTATGAGATTTATAATCACTTTATCAGAAATGGATTGATTATAAAAATTAGATGAGGTGAAGCAGAATTGTTGAAATCGAACGTATTAACAGGGAATTATTCACAAGTACTTCAAAAAAAGGTATGAGGCGGTTTACCGACAGGAATATAGCATTTAACGTCTTTATATGTAAAATAAGCAAGAGGAGCGATAAGGATGAATAAAGAATATGAAATACTATCTCTAAACATAGGATTGCCAAAAGAGGTTATATATGGAGGGAAGCTAATTCAAACAGGCATAAATAAAGTTGAAACAAAGGAGCCTATATATTTATCGTTTGTAAAATTTAAAGGTGATGGCCAAGCGGATTTACTTCATCATGGTGGAGTGGATAAAGCAGTTTGTGTGTATTCGGGAAAACATTATGGATATTGGGAGAAAGAATTGAGTCAAGACCTTGTATATGGAGCCTTCGGAGAAAATATAACAGTTAGCGGTATGCGCGAAGAGGATGTTTGTATTGGTGATACGTTTCAACTTGGAGAAGCGATAGTACAAGTGACGCAGCCAAGACAGCCTTGTTTTAAACTAGCTAAGAAATACAATGTTCCAAAGTTACCATTGTATTTTCAAGAAACAGGATATACAGGGTTTTATTTTCGCGTATTAAAAGAAGGATGGGTATCACCAGTCGATACGTTAAAATTGCTGAAGTCTGATTCGAAAGGTATTACAGTAGCGTTTGCTAATTGTATCATGCATAAAGAAAAACAAAATATGGAAGGACTAAAAAGAATTTTAGAAGTACATGCGCTTTCTACTAGTTGGAGAAAGACATTTGAAAAACGAATAAGGGGAGAAGAAATTAATACGAAGGAGAGGATTGAAGGAACTAAAGATTAAATAAATATTTTTATAAATGGTGCATTTCTATTAGTAAAAACTCATTAGAAAGCGATATTTTTATATAATAAACTTATTAATATTCAAAAAAACTTAATATTGGTTTATTCGACTTATTTTTAAAGAGTCAAAACATAAAATTAATTAGATTCTTTTTTTATGTTTTATGATACTATATTGATTTGTAAGGCCTATTATTTTATGGGTAGGTCTTATAAGTTTATCTAATTTAATGGAATCGACATATGGAGGTACAACATGGGGAGTATTGAAAAAATTGCAAATCTTCTATTAGAAGAACCGAAAAGAGAGCAGTTATTTCCTTTATTTGAAGAAGTGTTTGGGATTACAAGTCAAACATTACATGATTTTTCAGAGAAAGGATATTGGGATTATACATATAAAGCTTTATCATTTATACAAGATGATAAAGTGATTGCAAATGTTGCGGCGTTTTCACTTCCGTTACTAATTAATGGTGAAAAAATAAATGCAGCGGGTATTCAATCAGTAATGACACATCCGGATTTTCGTAGACAAGGACTAATGACACAATTGCTTAATAAGATGATAGAAGAAATTGATAAGCAATGTGAATGTGCTTTCTTGTTTACAGAAACCCCTGAACTATATAAACCATTTGGATTTCAAATTGTGCAGGAATATCTGATGACTATACCACATGATAAAAAGAATAATAAAGATTCTATACTTAGAAAGTTAGATTTTTATAATGAAGAGGATAGAAATTTAATAAATGAAATAATTGAAAATGGTCAAAGGCTTTCTAATATGTTTTCGACAATAAATTATCGATCTTCGTTTTATTTGAAAATGTATGACTTAAAGTGGAATGAGAAATTGTATTATTCTAAGAAACTAGATGCGATGATCGTTTATGAAGTAGAAAATGAAAAGCTAAAGTTATATGGAGTATTTGCTCCAGTACTTCCGATTTTAGATGAATTATGTGAGGAAATCTCTGAATCATTTACAGAGGTTGAATTTTACTTTTGCCCAGATCAATTAGGGATTGATGAGGTACAATATACAGAATTACAGTCTAGTAAGTATTTAATGGTTCGGAGTAATAAAGAATTAGATTTAAAAGGGTATAGATTCCCAGTTTTAACGGATTTTTAAATGTTCATTTAGATGATTTTGATGAAGGATAAAGGTAATAATCGTATTAAAATAAGATTTTACATGTGGAATCCATCTGAAAATAATAGGTTTAAGATTGAGTTTTACAATTAAACAAATATAAATAAAGAACCGCATTCTTTTTCTTTAGAATGCGGTTTTTGTATTTACGTAAGATAAAGCACATTTATTGACCGGAAAGTCTTTAGTGCTTATCATTTAATAATGTTAAATATTAATTTGCATAATATAATAGAAGTAATGAAGAAATTCTAGACTATATCGTTTAGATAAGGAGGAATATGAATTATTCAATGGTAATTTCATAAAAAAGGAGATTATGTATGAAATCATTTCGCAAGTTGTTACAGTATTTAAAACCATACATGTTCTTCGCTATTATTGGACCGCTATTTATGGTACTTGAGGTTGCGATGGACTTAATTCAACCGACAATTATGCAACATATTATTGATGTTGGAATTGCAAATCGGGATTTGAATTATGTAATAAAAATGGGGCTTCTTATGATAGGAGCAGCAGCGATCGGTTTAGTTGGAGGACTTGGTTGTATGATGTATTCTACAAAAGCTGCTGTTAATTTCGCTACAGACATACGAAAAGATGTGTTTGCGAAAATAGAAACATTTTCTAGCAAAAATCGTGATTCATTTGGAACAGGAAAATTATTAACGATTGTTACAAATGATATTACATCCATTCAATCGGCGATGACGATGACGTTACGTGTGCTTGTCCGTGGACCGTTATTATTTATTGGAAGTATCATTATAGTCTTCGTAACAGCGAGAGACCTATTTCCTATTTTACTTGTTGTCGTACCCGTTTTATTAGTTGCAATTGTATTGATTGCAAGTCAAGCGAGCGGTTCATTTAGACGAGTACAAGAAGCATTAGATAAAGTAAACACAAAGCTACAAGAAAATTTATCCGGTGTACGTGTTATAAAAGCATATGTAAGACAAAAATATGAAATCTCACAGTTTGAGAAAGTAAATAAAAATTTAACTGGAATAAATATTCGTGCTATACAAATTATTTCATTGATGATGCCAATTATTATGCTAGTTGTAAATGGCGGGATTGTAGCAACTTTATGGATTGGTGGCGAGAAAGTTTTTAATGGTACACTCCAAGTAGGGGCCATTTTAGCTTTCATTAATTATTTAAATATCATTTTAATGTCACTTATGTCTATTAGTATGGTATTTATTCAAATTGCCCGTGCTTTTCCATCAGCTGATCGTGTACAACAAGTTTTACATACTGAAGTTGACATTACAACTGAAGGCGACGTATATGAACCAAAGCAAGTGGATGGTAATGTAGAGTTTAAAAATGTTAGTTATAGTTATACGAAAAATAATGAATATGTTTTAAAAGATATTTCATTTACTGTACGTAAAGGTGAAAAAATAGGGATTATTGGATCTACTGGAAGTGGTAAATCTACATTGGCGAAACTATTGCCGCGACTTTACGATGTTGATCAAGGTGAAATATGTATAGATGATGTTAATGTGAAAGCGTACGATTTGCAAAAACTTCGTGCTTCAATTGGCTTCGTTCCACAAAAGGCACTTCTCTTTTCAGGCAGTATAGAAGAGAATTTACGTTATGGAAAAGAAGATGCCACTTATGATGAATTGGAATTAGCGTCTTCATCTGCTTGTGCGACTGAGTTTATCAATAAGCTGGAAGACTCTTATCAATATAACTTAACACAAGGTGCAACCAATCTATCTGGCGGTCAAAAACAACGTATATCTATTGCAAGAGCCTTAGTGAGAAAACCATCTATTCTTGTATTAGACGATTCTACATCGGCAGTTGATGCGAAGTCAGAATCTGTAATACAAGAAGCATTAAGGTCGAGATATAGTGGCACAACGACATTTTTAATCGCATCAAAAATATCCTCTATTATAGATGCTGATAAAATTCTCGTTCTGGATAACGGTGAATTAGTTGGAAGTGGTACGCATGAGGCTTTATTGGCAACTTGTGAAGTGTATCAGGAAATTTATCTTTCCCAAGGTGGTAACCTGCAGCAAGAAGGAGGGGAAGAGCGTGCGTAATTTTCAAGGACAATTTGGAAATAAAGGTGGACGTAATAATCCGAAAAAGGGAAAAGCAAAGAATACTAAAGGAACTATAATGCGAGTATGGAACTATATGGGGTATCAAAAAGCATCACTTATGTTCGTTATTATTCTTGTATTCATCACGACATTACTCGGTTTACTTGGGCCATATTATATGGGGGTCATCATTGATGAATATATTGTACCGAAGGATTTAAGCGGGACAGCGAGAATGTGCATGCTACTCATTGCAATATATGGGATAACCGTATTGTTAACATGGTTACAAACATTTGTCATGATTAATGTTGCATTAAAAACAATACAAAAAATACGACAAGATATTTTTGAGAAAATCCAAACACTTTCTCTACGATTCTTTGATGTACGTTCTCAAGGTGATTTAATGAGCCGTGTGACAAATGATATTGATAACTTAAATCAAGCTTTGACACAAAGTGTTGTGCAAATCATTTCATCAGCGTTAACGTTTATAGGTGTAACAATTGCGATGTTTTCATTAGATTGGATTTTAGCAATTGTCACTTTAATTACGGTACCTATTATGTTTTTCGTTACAAAAAAACTTGTTGCTTATAGTGGGAAAAACTTTGCGAAGCGTCAAAGGGATTTAGGAGAATTAAATGGATTTATTGAGGAAGCTATTACAGGTGCAGACGTAACTACGTTATATGGAAAAGAAAAAGAAACCGTACATAACTTCAATGAAATTAACGAACAGCTAAGAATTTCAGCAACGAAGGCTGAAACCTTTTCAGCATTTATTTTTCCGAGTATGAACTTTATTAATAACTTAGGAATGGGGCTTGTAATTGGAGCTGGATCAGTTATGGTATTAAACGGAATGACAACAGTAGGTGTCATTGCTGCTTTTATTAACTATTCTCGTCAGTTCGCAAGACCGCTTAGTCAATTTGCAACGTTAATGAATACGATTCAAGCGGCAGTTGCTGGCGGAGAACGTGTCTTCGAAATTATGGATGAAGTACCAGAGATTCAAAATAAAAAAGACGCAGTACTTGTACAAAATTTACAAGGGCGCGTTACGCTTGAGAACGTTTCATTTGGATACGAACAGGACAACATGATTTTAAAAGATGTGAGTCTTGATGCGAATCCTGGGGAAACAATCGCTTTAGTCGGTCCAACTGGATCAGGAAAAACAACAATTATAAATTTGCTAACTCGCTTTTATGATATTTCAAAAGGACAAATTAGTATTGATGAAAAAGATATAAAGGATTATGATATTAATTCTTTACGGAGTAAAATAGGGGTTGTTTTACAGGATACGTATTTATTTGCTGGGACGATTATGGATAATATCCGTTATGGACGATTAGATGCAAGTGATGAAGAAGTAATTAATGCAGCTAAGGCAGCATCGGCGCATTCTTTTATTAAACATTTACCGGATCAATATGAAACAGAAATTGTTTCAGAAGGTTCAAATTTAAGTCAAGGGCAAAAACAACTTCTTGCGATTGCACGAGCAATTTTAGCAGATGCAGATATATTAATTCTCGATGAAGCGACATCTAATATTGATACGAGAACAGAATTACAAATTCAAGCAGGATTAAATAATTTAATGAGAGGGCGAACGAGCTTTGTAATCGCTCATCGACTGAAAACGATTGAAAAAGCAGATCAAATACTTGTAGTAAAAGATGGAAGTATTTTAGAGAGTGGAAATCATGAAACTCTCATGGAAGATAAAGGATTTTACTTTGAGCTGTATACGAGTCAGTTTAAAATATAATAAATGAGGTTTCTCTAGAAAAGAGAAACCTCATTTTTTTATATTTGCAAACATTGCCACCCGAAAAGTCTTTCACTAAATGTTTTAACAGCGTCCTTTTGCAGACTAGGTGAAAAGAGTTTGGCCTGATTATAAAGGCTGGTGTTATGAAGTTGTGTAAATTTGAAGCAAGATTGGTTCGGTGTTTGTTGCTTTGTTATTTTTGGGGAAAATCAGTTTGGTTTCAGCTTATATTTAGTGGGAAATGAACAAAAATCCGCTTTGATTAAAGCTATACGTTATTATTTTTTTTGCAGAAAACTCCCCCCTTAAGGAGTGAATAGAACAGAGTTCAATAAATAGGTGGGAGATTTGAGATGACTAGGTAAAAACTTTAAGCATTTATGACATATCAGAATTGGTGCGTTTCGATATGTCATAAATGGTATATAGAGTATCACCCCATCCCATGAATGAATTAGAACTATGAAATATTACTATTAAAAACAATCTAAGTTTTAATAATATATAGAAAGATAGTTTATAAGTAACCAGAAGGAGTATAGAGCTAGTTTATAACGATTGATATAGCACTGAAAACCAATAAAACAGCCATAATGATGTTAAATAATTGAGTATGTTTTAATAATAGTTTTTGGAACATTGAACCAAACAGGCTCCAACTACATGTACTCATTAAACCGACTACACCTAGAAATAATGAAAAAAGTAGAAAACTGGAATATGAATTGTAGTAAGGGAGAATAAAAGTAGAAACTACAGTCAGTCCGAATAATATCCCTTTCGGGTTAACAAACTGAAGAAAAATCCCCACTGTAAATAAGTTTTTATTATCTTTTTCATCGGGATCTGTACTACCTTTACTAGTGAGTATTTTAAAAGCTAAATATAGCATGTATGCTACTCCTAAAATTTTTAAAGGTAATTCGATTTTGGGCAAAATATTAATTAGTACGATATTAAAGAAACTACATAAAGAAGTGAGGAGGAAAAAACCGAAAGCTACTCCAAAGCAAAATTGCATGCTCCTTTTCAAACCAAGTTGATTTGCGTATGTCATAGCTAAAAAATTGTTAGGGCCGGGTGTGAAGCTACTTATAAAAACAAATATTAAAAAAGAAAATATAGGCATTTCAAAACCCCCTAAGTATTTTTCGTGTGTTATAATGACCAAAAAGAACAATATAACGTGTGCTTTTTATTATACATAACGGTCGTTATATTGTATATAGTGTAGGGGTGTTTTTTTATGGAAGAAATTCAACTTATTTTGGCGAAAAATATAAAAGCAATACGTGAGAAAGAAAAATTAAGTTTAGAAAAGGTTTCCCAATTAACAGGTGTGAGTAAAACCATGATTGGACAAATTGAAAGAGGAGATTCAAGCCCGACACTAACAACAATATGGAAGATTGCGAATGGTTTAAAAGTGTCTTTTACCTCTTTAATCAATAATCCACAGGCTGATACGAAAGTAGTTTTACGAAATGATGTGCAAGTATTGTCTGAAGACAATGGGAGATATAAAGTGTATCCTTCTTTTCCTTTTCAAGATGAAAGAAACTTTGAAATCTATACGGTTGAAATTGAAACAGAAGGGAAATTAAGTTCGGAAGCGCATAAAGAAGGAGCGGAAGAATTTATAACGGTGTTTGAAGGAGAATTGACAATTGAAATAAATGATTGTCAATACAAATTAAATAGCGGAGATTCAATTCGCTTTAAGGCGGATAGACCTCACACTTATAAAAATTCAGGAAGAATAGTAACTCGGTTAAGTATGACCATTTATTATCCAGCTTCATAAACTTGCTATTTTATTTAGAATATAAAGAGATATGTTTTGATAAAACCATCTAAAAGAGATGGTTTTACTTTTTACAATTTACAAAAAAAGACACTCGTTTGAGTGTCAACACAGTATTGCCCTCGCGTATAGGATTGGAGAATATTTCTCAAATACGTATTGAGATGGTTCGTAAAGGAGAAATTGTCTTCTTATTTAATGTAACATCAGCATGGGTGCAGTGTAAATTGATAATATATATACGGAAAATTTAGTAAAGATAGTTACTACTATGAATATAGTGCGATGTGATTTTGTTTCTTAATCACTGTCGTGAAAGTTACTAGTTTAGTATCTAAAAATGTTTATTAAAAAAGAATGAATCATTTTTTAATCGATTCGTATACTTGTTAGAGAGGTACCTGTTGAACCACCTTCAACTAAATTAACGATGGATAATATGCCGAATAATTGAAGCGTGATGATAAATTATCAATAAATGAAGCTATGATAGAACCTGGAAATATTGGACCTACATTTCTATTTCTTCCCCCAATTTATATTCCAACGGGACCAACAGGTCTAACAGGAGCGACCGGAGAATTTGAGGTTATTGGCCCCATAACAACAACCAATTAATCCCGCATTAACGGGCAGTAAGACCCCACTGATTAAAGTTTCACTTTATTATATTATACTTTTGCAGATGGAGAAAAACTTATATTTACAGATACAGATGGGATAGCTCAATATGGTACAACTAACATATTATTTCCTAGTGAGGTTTCATATATTAATTTGTTTATTAATGGAATACTTCAACCGCAACCATTATATCAAGTTAGTACTGGTCAACTTACTATATTGGATAATCAACCACCATCGCAAGGTCATCAATAATATTACAATTTATTATTATTAATTAAAAAGACAGATTCTTAATGGAAAAAGGAATCTGTCTTTTTTTGTTCTAAATTACATTAGTTAAAATTAAGTGACGATAAATTCAATTGTTATTGGGATTCCATCGTCTAATGCATCTCCGCCAGGAATTGTAATAGCACCAGTAGGACCTGTGGTGATACTGGAGTTCACGCTAGGTTGAATTATGCCGTTTATATAGAGAGTGTAATACGTAAAAGTCTGAAAGGCAGTTGCAGTAGTGTCGGCATCATTTAAGTAAGCTGTTGCAGCAATCGCAAAAGCTACACCTGTTGCAGCTCCTAGTGTAGATGTAAATCTCCTAGAAGCCATGAATGGTTGAATGATTGGCGATTAATTTTCACTCCTTTAATTATTTTTTTTAACGAAGTATAGAATAACTTGTCCACTATATTGTATGAAAGTTTTTTATAATAGAAACGGCTTCATGATTATAGAGGGAACACAAGATTAGTAAAGATATCATTGTTAATTATCTGAAAAAAAGATGTTGTTACTTGCGGAATATATGCTAATGATTTATTTGTGTTTTAATTTTTAAATGAAAATGTTCTTTTGGACCTAATAGATAAACGTGGAAAAATAAAATAAACTCTTAAGTTTAGGTGTTTAATCTAAGCAGTTAATTATTAAAAACATATAATTAATATGTGAGTCATGAACATAATTAAATAACATTTTAAAGTTTAATTATAATTCATGTTTCCTATATTAAGTGAATATATAACACAACTCTTTTTACAATTTTATGTTTCTTATAATAGGAAAACACTCAAATATAAGAAAAGTAAGGAGGAAATAAATGACACATAATAATTGTTTTGGTCATAATAACTGCAATCCGATAGTTTTTACACCAGATTGTTGTAATAATCCACAAACAGTCCCAATTAATAGCGAGCAATTAGGACGATTAATCACTTTACTAAACTCTTTAATTTCGGCTATTGCAGCGTTTTTTGCAAATCCAAGTGATGCAAACAGATTGGCTTTACTCAATTTGTTTACTCAACTATTGAATTTGCTAAATGAATTACCACCTTCTCCAGAAGGTAATTATTTAAAACAATTAATTCAAAGTATTATCAATGTACTACAATCACCTAATCCAGACTTAAGCAAATTACTTTCCCTACTACAACAATTCTACAGTGCTCTTGCACCATTCTTCTTCTCTTTAATTATTGATCCTGCGAGTTTACAACTTCTATTAAACTTATTAACACAACTAATTGGTGCTACTCCAGGAGGCGGAGCAACAGGAGCAACAGGAGCAACAGGAGCAACAGGAGCAACAGGAGCAACAGGAGCAAC